>JBQTHY010000301.1:0-5524 GCA_052389395.1 Nitrospiraceae bacterium
CCGATCCCATGGAACTGGTCTGAATTAAGCCAAGATTCAGCATTCATTAGGAGAACCGTGACCGCGAAAAAGAAAGGGAGTTACAAGCCAACTAAGCTGACATCAAGATTGGGGTACGCTTGGTCCTTTTGGGAGATGGTTCTAGCTGCGTCTGGCCAGTTGATGCTCAATCTTGGATCATTCCATCGTAAGCCCCTGGCAGCAGGCGGCTCATAGAATTGTGACATCTGGTAAAAAATCTCAGTATTATCTTCTAGAGTCTGAAATCCATGGGCAAAGCGCTTGGGAACGTAGAGCATGCGGTAGTTCGTGGCTGCCAACTCCACTCCAAACCACTTCAGAAATGTGGGAGACTCCGCCCTCAGGTCAACGATGACGTCATACAACGCGCCTCTAGTACATCGAACCAGTTTAGTTTCGGCATAAGGGGGTAGTTGATAATGAAGGCCTCGTAGCGTCCCCTTTAATTTAGGAGCTAGTCTAGAACAGCTTTTGGCTTTTTCAAGATTCGCCTGATCAGGAGCGGCAAATCCTCATGTCGATGATTGAAACGAAATTCCATCTCTTTCAGGTACAACACAAACTGGCTGCGGGGAATGCCATGGTACCGTTTCAGCTTGGTCTTCGCATAGCCCCAGAAATTCTCGATCCCGTTGATGTGGCGTCGGTGGCTGGTGGCAAAGCCGTCACCATGATTGATCCGGTAGTGTCGGTAGCCCTCGGTGATCAACCCATCGTAGCTGGAGAATTGGTCCGAGTAGATCGTGCTGCCCTTGGGCACCTTCTGGCGGATCACCGTCCGAAGGGTGTCACGGGTCACATTGGGAACCGGACGGGTGTACACCGTGCCCCGCCGCTTCAGGAGCCCGAAGACAGCCACTTTGCCAGCCGCGCCTCGGCCCCGGAGTCCCTTCCGGTGACCGCCAAAGTAGGACTCGTCGGCTTCGACCTCGCCGCGCAGAGGGGAGCGGCGTTCACATTCCCACGCCAAATGTTGGCGGATCACCTGATAGACCCGCTCGGCACTGTGACGGTTGATTCCCATGACGCGAGCGGCCTTCACGGCGGGAACCTCCAAGGCAAAGAAATCAATGAGCTGGTTGAGCTGTCGGTTTGATAACTTGCTTCGAGCAATGAGTCGCTTGCTCATAGACGCAGCCTAAAGGGCTAGGCTGTTCTAGACAAGCTCCAAGCTTTTTAACACAGGGTTGGCAGAGACCGTGACTAAATTCGGCCTCAGAGTGTTCACCGAGATACTCTTCCAGTTGCTGCCATAAGCCGCCGTCGTTGCGAATCTTTTTGCACGAGGCGCAGATGGGAATCAAGCCCCTGAGCACTTTGACTTCTTTCAATGCACGCTGGAGTTCGTCGTTACTGCGACGCAGCGCGGCTTCTCGCTCCTTGCGGCAGTTCATCTCGTTCTTCAGGGTCAGCGCCGAGGTCACGCGAGCGAGCAGCTCGACGTCGTTCACGGGTTTGTTGAGGTAATCCATGGCGCCGGCTGAGAAGGCCTCTTTCAGATTGGTGAGGTCGTTCTTGGCAGTGACTATGATGACTGGAATGTCCCGAAGATGTTCTTTCTGTTTGATTTGTCTGCAGGCGGCCACGCCATCGATTTCGGGCATGAGGACATCCATGAGAATCAAGTCGACTTGCGTTGGAGACTGCTCCCCATCAAGGTTCAAGGTCGCATAGGCGGCGCGTGCCGAGTCAACCGCCACAATATCGCCATGGCCGGCGTTCGTCAGGATCGACCGGAGCAGGAGGTGCTCATCAGGGGAGTCGTCGACGATCAGAATGGCCATATGTCATCCTTAACAGTAAGGTACGAACAATCTGGAGTGACTGAGGGACGCAGCTCCACTCCCAGTATAGCAGGTGACCGTCGGGCGCTTAATTGAGTTTGGCTTTGACCAGATCGCTGACTTGTTTGCCGTCGACGGCCTGACCGGCGAGGCGGGCCATGACGGCCTTCATCACCGCTCCCAGTTCCTTGAGGGAGCGCGCCCCTGTCTCGGTGACGATCGAAGCGACAATTTGCTCGAGCTCCTGCGGGGAGAGGGCTTGGGGAAGGTAGGTCTCGATGATGGTGATTTCCTTGCGTTCTTTCTCAGCCAGTTCTGTCCGTTTCGCTTTTTCAAACTGCTCGACAGACTCCCGGCGTTGTTTGATGAGGGTGGCCATGACCCTGCTCATCTCGGCGTCATCCAGGTCCTTCTTCAACTCGACTTCCTTATTGATGACGGCTGCCTTAATCATGCGGATGACGTCCATACGAAGCTGATCCCGGGCTTTCGTCGCCTGTTTGAGGTCTTCGGTCAGCCGCTCACGCAAGGACATGCACAGCCTCTCCTCTCCGGGCGTTACCCGGTGCGGAGCATACCCTTCCAGTTGGGATGAGTCAACGGAATGGCCTGGTGGCATTCACGGCGATCGGGGAGTATGATGACTCGGAAGAAGAAAGCACCTGGAGCGCATCATGCGTTCCGCTCGCCGCTCATGACGGGTTTACCCATGTCGATCCTGCGAGCGAGCCTGATCCTGGCATTACTGATCGGCCTCTCCGGCTGTCAAATGAGGACTGCGTCGACCGGGATCACATCGCCTGCGCGGTCCCTCGCCCCCTCTATCCTCATCCCTCGCGACGTTCAACGGATCGCGGTCCTCTATCCGAAGTCCTCCAGCCCGGAGGTGGCGGAGGCCTACAATCGTTTAGAGGGCGCAACGTTTCAACTCAAAGAAAATCGGCCATCGCTGAAGATCGTCGATCGCTTTAATTTGTCGGCTGTGCTGGACGAACACCGGTTCCAACTCACGGGAGCGGTGGCGGAGGACAGCGCCATTCGTATCGGCCGGGTGCTTGGCGTGGACAGTGTGCTCATCTATCGGATCTACGGGCCCTCGGTTCGTGATCGTCTTTGGGCAAGGCACCACAGCGATTTGCCACCCGTGACGGTGACGAGCAAACTCATTCGGGTGGAAAGCGCGGAGGTACTCTATCACAATGTCGTGACGGCCCCTTTCGAAGATTCGACCAAATGGGACTGGTTGCAGTCGGAGTCGATCGATTATCGACGGTTGAGCCGAGACGCGCTTGAGCGAGGCATCGTGCAAACGGTGCTCGATCTAGAGCGGGCATTCGAGTGACCAGAAGGTAAGGAAGACAGTGAATTCATAGGGGGGTTCAGCATGACATTTGGTACGAGGCGACGATGGTCGAAGGTCTACGGGATGACGGTGGGGTTGTTGGGGCTATTGCTTGCAGGCATAGGAGGATGCGCCAGTGATCCGCCCAAGCCGGTGCCGGCGGTCACCTCCGATCAGGTCAGAAGCCATGCAGATAAGGCGTTTGAAAAGCTCAAGGAGGAAGAACAGACTCGCGGAGGCGACTCGATGGTGGCGCCTTAACCCGCATGATTCAGGAGCGCTTCGGCTGCAATCGCACCCTCGCTGCTACGACAGGCCTGGCCGCATTCTTCCGGCGGCCAGGTGGGTGGCCTCGCCGCTCAGGCCCTGCAGGTCCTGTTCAAGGACGGGTGGAGTCTTTACGGCTCCGGACACCCGTTTCACGACGCGATTGCGCGATTTCGCGACGAATCGTCATGAATCATGCGGGTTAGCGATTCGCTTCCGTTGAGCGGCGAATGGCGAGATCGCTGAGAGGTTTTAGGAGGGGAAGTTCCCACAAGAGGTGGTGATGGGCCCGAATTTCCACCGCTCGGGGTTCGTGAAAGGTGCGGAGTAACGCTCCGGAGACGACCAATCGGAGCAGGCCGGACAGGAAGAAGAGAAACGGCAGATTGGAAGCGGGATGCAGATCCACCACTCCGAACTGCAGGGTGGCCGGCACAGTGCCGATCATCCAACTCCCGATCAGCGTTCCCATCGCCCATCCGATCGCGTTGACTGTACTCGAGACCGCAACCGCTTTGGCTCGATCCACCGGCTCCACCGCGTCGAACACATAGTTGTTCAACCCGAGTCCGAGTCCTGCCCAGATTACGCCTCCGAAGAAATTCACCATGACGAGAAAGGGCCAGGCTGTGCTGAGCAGGTACAGCATCGGGAGGACCGCGACCAGCAGCCCGGTGAAGGTGAGGAGGGCTTTGTTTCCAAAGCGATCGCCGAATTGACCCCAAGCAGGCAGCGTGACGAATTGTCCGATGGTGGCAGCGGCAAGCCAGATGCCGTATTCCCAATAGGAGAGATGGAGGTCCTGCAGCATATAAATCACGAAGAACGGGCCGGCAATCAGCACCGCCAGATGCATGAGGCCGGAGAAGAGAAGAAACTGACGGAAGTTTCTCGAGACACCGGTCCGCAGAAACGTCCGAAAACCAGTCCGGCCATTCTCCGATTCTGAATGAGGGACATCGGTCACCTTCGACAAGTACAGGATCGAACAGCTGCGACAGAGTCCCGCTGCCAGAAACATGACGGCGAATCCGACCCAGAGGCGGTCGGCTTGCTCGAATTGGGTGAGCAACAGTCCGCCGAGACAGAGGGAGAGAAAACTGACGACCGCCATGATCTGGGAACGGCGGGCGAAGTACGACCCGCGCTCGTTGGCTTCGAGAAGATCGGTGATGAGGCTGTTCCAGGCCGGTGAGGTGAAATGCGCACAGGCAAAGTACATGGCGGCTCCTACGATGACGAGCCAGGGGCCAAGATGAGGCCAAAGTAACGGGAGCGCCACGATCGGAATCCAGGCAACCGATTGACATCCGATGCCCCACGTGACCTGGGATTTCCGATCGGGAAACCAGTGGAAAGCTTTGACCGAGAGGATTTGGGCCCAGGTGCCGAGCAGTTGGGGGATCGCCGACAGAATGCCCAGGTGCAATGGAGTAGCCTGCAGGAGCAGGGCGAAAGCGGACAGGTACTGCTCGCCTCCTCCCTGGGTGATGGCCTGAAAGAGCCCATCGCGAATGCCAAAGCGGCGTCCAGGCTCGAGGACTTGAAGTGACCGAGGTTGTGACGCAGGAGCTGATCTATGGCTGTCCATCAGGCGGTGAAAGCTCACCTATGAGAGCACTGTACCACAGACGATGCTGGTTGCCACATTCATCGGGTCATGTCGGTCGGTTATTGACCGACATCGGTACTCTCGATAGCATGAAGAAGATGGGAATGCCGCGCACTCTTCACAGCACAAAACGATTTGTCAGCCAGGTAGCTTTGGCAAAGCTGCTGGTGTTCGTGGTCTTGTTGGCCTCGACCGTCAGTGCCAAGGACCTCTTAGCCCCTAAAGAGCAGGAGAAGACCGAGGTCGGTTCGACGCAGAGTCCATCGTTCGATGAGCAGAAAAAAGGAGTTCCCCAATCCCTCTTCACCTGGATCAGAATGGCCAAGGGATATGAGGTGGAATGGGATACGTTCGGGAGGAAGGGGTGGTACACACAGGACCCTCGACTCAAGCCGATCGAGCCTGGGTCAGTGTTCACTCCCGATGCGCCGGCTGTCTACATTGTCTTTGAGGTGGCGCCGTTGGAAGATCCTGCCCAATTCAGCGCGCAGTGGTTTC
>JBQTHY010000302.1:0-20408 GCA_052389395.1 Nitrospiraceae bacterium
CTCACAAAGTGTCCTCCTGGCTCTCCCAATCTGTTCCGATCTCCAAATTGACCTCCTTCATTTCTTGCTTCCCCTAAGACAGGTGTGTATTATGATGTCGGTTATACACATTCCATTTCGGAGGGCCTATGCGTACCAATATTGTGATCGACAACACCCTCATGCGACAGGCGATGAAGGCTACAGGTCTCTCGACCAAGAAAGCAGTGGTCGAAGAGGGGCTTAGGTTGCTTATCAAGGTGAAAGGTCAGGAAGGTATCCGCAGGTTGCGTGGAAAGGTTGCGTGGGAGGGTGACCTCAACGCTATGCGTGAAGGCCGCATCAAGGCCGCTTCATGATCATTGTCGATACGACGGTTTGGGTCGATTATCTTCGAGGAACACCCACACCTCACACTGACTGGCTTGAATCCCAACTAGCTAGAGAACCACTTGGTCTTACCGATCTGATTCTGTGCGAAGTGTTGCAAGGAGTCACCACAGATGACCAATTCGATGCAGTTCAAGAAGAGCTTCTGAAATTCGCAGTCTATGAAACAGGGACTGTTGAATTGGCCATCGAAGCCGCTGTGAACTATCGACGACTTCGCATCGCTGGGCGAACCGTTCGCAGGACAATCGATTGTCTCATCGCGACGTTTTGCCTCACTGAAGGGCACACATTACTCCATAACGATCGGGACTATGATCCCTTTGAAGAGGTACTCGGGTTGAAAATCGTGCATCCGTAGAAGGCAGTACCAACTCGTGACCAATCAACAATATCCGCGCAGTCCCAAAGCTCTGCTCGATGGCATCGCTCACTTGGGGCGGTTTATCGACAAGATTCGGCTGCGGAACGCGGGCCATATCCAGGACTACAACTACATCACGGTGGGGTTCGATAAGTACCTCATCGATTTTCTGGGAATCGATCCGAAAGCATTTGAACAGCGGGTGCTGGCCGGTGGGACGGACGAGGAATTACTCGCCTGGGTTCGCGCGCA
This sequence comes from Nitrospiraceae bacterium, assembly GCA_052389395.1. GTDB lineage: Bacteria > Nitrospirota > Nitrospiria > Nitrospirales > Nitrospiraceae > Nitrospira_D. The sequence goes on from JBQTHY010000302.1 coordinate 986, forward strand.
TGGCCGCCAGCTTTCAGAGCAAGAAACCACACAATGGTCTCGGGATCTCCTTGCCAGGGGTCCGAACGATGATGCTGCCCGCCAGCGCTTCCAAGGCCGCCTGCAAGACATCGCAACCAAACGCGGCGTACCGGTCAGTTCTCTACCACCTATCTCTACCTGGGCGGATGTGATCGAACTCGACGAAGGGCGGATGTAACAACCTGGCCTTGTTGCTTCGTGTACGATGCCGTTCCCACGCGGCGGTAGTTGTGAAGGGGGGGCGATGGCACGCCTGTTTATCGGCACCTCCGGCTGGACCTATGCGAGTTGGAAAGGCGCCTTCTATCCGGAGGACCTGCCGAGTCCGCGCTATCTTGAATTCTATTCCGGCGAATTTTCGACCACCGAGGTCAACTACTCCTTTTATCACCTGCCGAAACCGGAGACGTACGCCAAGTGGGCGGCACAGGTGCCGGATGGCTTTGTCTTTGCCGTCAAAGCCAGTCGGTTCATCACGCACGTCAAGCGCCTTGCGGATGTGGAGGAGGCGTGGGCGACGTTTGTCGAGAACGCGCTGGCGTTGGGTTCGCACTTCGGACCAATTCTGCTCCAGTTCCCACCGTCGTTTCGTTGCGACCGAAAAAGACTGGCCGGGTTTCTGAGATCCGTGCAAAATCCTGTGTCCAAGTCTCGTCCCTTACGGCTGGCCTTCGAATTTCGCCATCCCTCCTGGTTCAAGGTGGAGACCTACAAACTGCTCCGACAGCACCACGCGGCTCTCTGCATTGCGGACTCGCCCCGGTATCCGCGGAGTGACGTGGTCACGGCGGACTTCGTCTACCTCCGGTTTCATGGGCGCACGGAGCTGTTTGCGTCGAAATACACGGATGCACAGTTGGCGGAGGAAGCCGAGCAGATCAGACGCTATTATCGTGACGGACTCAACGTCTATGTGTATTTCAATAATGATGCGGAGGGCCACGCAGTCACAAATGCCCGCACACTGAGGCGAATGGTCGCTGAGGAGACAGGCCGCTAGGTGATGGGATGACATTCAAGCCAGGTTATCTGTAAGACTTTTTCTCATGTGGAATTCTTCCTATGGCATTTAGGTTTTCAACAATTCGCTGGCCGCTGTTGATTTGTTGTGAGTCTGGGCGCAAAAATGTGCAAATAGGACTCTTACACCGCCCGAAGGGTCAATAGTTACTTCGTCTCACAGTGAGCCAGGACGACCTCTAGCGCACGCAGGACTCAAGCCGGCATAATTGAAATAACGCATGGGCCTCGGCGGCCTCAGGCGCATTCTGCCACCGCGGGTCACGAGAAGGAAGCAAGAGAAGCGTCGCAGAAAGGAGGCTTTCATGACAAAAGCCATCTGGAACGGGATGACAGTGGCCGAAAGCAATGAAGGACAAATAGTCGAAGGAAATTACTATTTCCCGCCTCAGTCCCTCAAACCTGAATACTTCAAACCAAGTACAACGCGTTCGACCTGTGCTTGGAAAGGGGAGGCGAGCTATTTTGATATTGTGGTGAACGGAAAAGTGAATAAGGACGCAGCGTGGTACTATCCATCGCCGAAAGAGGCCGCCAAACACATTACAGGGTATGTAGCATTTTGGAACGGAGTGCAGGTCGATGACCGTTAAGACGACTACGACAACGAATCTGACGCATGCACTGACTCAAGCCCGCTCGCAGACCGTTGCCTTATTTGACCTGGTGCGGCCAGATACCCTCTATGATCGACCGGTTCCCGAGCGCCACCGGTTGATTTTTTATTTAGGCCATCTCGAGGCGTTTGACTGGAATCTCATGCGCCACGCGTTGGAGGTTCCTTCATTCCATCCGGAATTCGATCAACTGTTCGCGTTCGGGATCGATCCGGAGCCGGGTCAGTTACCACAAGACAAGCGCTCGGATTGGCCAGAGCTAGCAGAGGTCCAACGATATAACGTGCGAGTCCGGCAGGCAATAGATGATCTCTCAAACCGTGTTTCTGAACAGATGCTCTCTGTCGCGCTGGAGCACAGGTTGATGCACGCCGAGACCTTCGCCTATCTCCTTCACCATATGCCGAGCGCGACCAAGACGATCGCTCCCGCCCCGCCATTCCCATTCGCTCCAACACCCACGAGGGCAATCATTGAAATTTCTGGCGGCACGGCGACGTTAGGGCAATCGCGGGAGCACTTCAGTGACCAATATCAATTCGGATGGGACAATGAGTTTGACGGCCATCAGGTCTCCGTTCCTGCGTTTGCCATGAGTCGGTACAAGGTCACAAACAGAGAGTATCTCGAATTCGTTCACGCTGGCGCAAAGCCACCGCATTTCTGGACGTGGCGAGCAGGCCAGTGGTTCTGGCGAGCCATGTCGGGTGAGGTGCCGCTACCATTGGATTGGCCGGTCTATGTGACCCATGAAGAGGCCAGCGCCTATGCGGCCTGGACCGGCAAGAGATTGCCCACCGAAGCGGAGTTTCATCGGGCAGCATACGGAACACCCGGCGGTGAAGAACGACGCTATCCGTGGGGCGATGACCAGCCTGATCCCACGCGGGGAAACTTCGACGGGTATCGATGGGATCCCATTCCCGTAACTGCGACCCCGCTCGGAGACAGTGCATTCGGAATTTCCCAACTGGTCGGCAACGGATGGGAATGGACTTCAACGGTCTTTCAGCCGTTTGCAGGATTCCAACCCCTGTCCTTTTATCCTGGATATTCGACTCGCTTCTTTGACGGTGATCATTTCGTGCTTAAAGGGGCATCCTCACGGACAGACGCAGGTTTGTTGCGTCGGTCCTTCCGCAACTGGTTCCGTCCCAACTACCGGTATGTCTATGCGGGGTTTCGGTGCGTGGAGGACTAAGATGATGCCGTCACAGGCGATACAGACCGACGCTCTTCGGGAGTTCGCGGTTGCAGTGAGGGACAGCCTTAGGAAGGTAGGTCAACGCGAACTGCCTTCGATGTATCTATACGATGAGGTGGGAACAGCGTTGTTTGAAGCCATCACGCAGCTGCCCGAGTATGGACTGACCCGCGCCGAGGAGCGTCTCCTCCGCCGCCATGCCACGGAGGTGCTCAAACATCTTCCTCCTCCCGTCACAGTGGTCGAGCTGGGGAGCGGCAGTGGCAGAAAAACCCGTTGGATATTGGAAGCGCTGGCATATCGAGAGCCTATCGCCTATTTCCCCATCGACATTTCAGCCTCGGCTCTCGTCAAGTGCCATCAAGAACTGGAGAGGGTCGGCACCATCAGCATCGTCGGGTTGGAGAAATCGTACCTGGAAGGGCTTCGGGATGTGGCAGTCCACCGCCGGTCGGGTCAGACATTTCTCGTGTTGTTCCTGGGGAGCACCATCGGCAATTTTGATCCACCGGCGGCGGAGAAGTTTCTGCGCGACATCCGCCGGCACGTGAAGCCCGACGATGCTCTGCTGCTGGGGACGGATCTCATGAAATCGATCGAGGACATGTTGCTGGCGTACGACGACTCGGCCGGTGTGACTGCCGCCTTCAATCTCAATCTGCTCGCCCGGATCAACCGGGAACTCGGAGGAGACTTCGTCCTACGCGACTTCGAACATCACGTCCGTTATCAGGAAACGAACCGTCGCATCGAGATGCATCTGCGCTCGAAACGGAACCAGACTGTGTCGGTTCGGGCGGCCGACTTCTCATGCGTATTGCAAGAAGGAGAAACAATTTGGACGGAAGCCTGCCATAAATTCCGCCTCGACGAGATTCCCGATATTGCACGACGGACGGGATTTACATGCGAAGCGCAATGGGTCGATACCGAATGGGCGTTTGCGGAGAATCTGCTCGTCGCCGATTAACGAAAAAGACCGCTATCGCGCAAGAACTGTCCAGCCACGTCCCGCAAAGGACGATGTTCCCCGTCCATCTGATAGTTCAAATGGCGCATGGTATGGTTGGTGAACAGCCCGGCCAGTTCGGTGAGGGCCTGTCGGAGCAGAAGATTGTCCGTCAGAATGTCGCTCCTCACGACCAAGGCACAGTCGTACGGCGGGAAATAACGCTTGTCATCTCGCAGGACCAACGCATCCAGAACCGACAATTGCCCATCGGTGGCATTTGCGGCCACCATGCTCACTTGTCGTTGTTCAAGCGCCTTGTACAACAAGCCGAGGTCCATCGTGACGGGCGATCCCTTCACAGGAAGCTTGTAGGTCTGTAATAAGCCGGCAAGTCCATCCGACCGCTGCTGGAATTCGTACCCCACGCCGAGGTTCCAGCCAGGAGCATACCTGGCCGCATCGCTCAAGGTTTCGATCTTGTGCTTCCGAGCATCTTCTCCGCGGATCACCATCGCGAACGTATTATTGAAGCCCAACGGCTCCATCCATTCCACGCCGAACCGCTTGTGGTATTCGTCACGGACAGAAGCCAGCGCAGCAGCAGGGTCATGGACAGAGGGTAGTTTCAAGACGGTTGTCAGCGCGGTGCCCGTATACTCGGGATAGAGGTCGATGTCTCCGTTCACCAGCGCCTGGTGCGTTAACAAGGTGCCGCCTAGGTTCAGTTTACGATCAATCGAACGGCCAAGCCGATGTTCCAGATGCTGGGCCACGATCTCGCCGAGGATCAACTGCTCGGTGAAATTTTTCGAGCCGACCGTGATCGGGCGCTCCTTCGTACAGCCTAGGCCCCAACCAGCCAACAACCCGACAGTCAAACAGGCGACAATTTGTGTTCGACCCATTCGAGACCTCGATCGGCTGCTAACGCAATCAAGGCAGCCGGAACCGCCCCGGCCAAGAGCAGCGTCGTATCGACAGTGGCCAGGCCGCGAAAGATAAATACGCCAAGACCACCCCCGCCAATGGCCGCGGCGATCGTTGCCGTCCCGATCGTCGTCACGGTGGCGATCCGCACTCCAGCCAGAATTGTTCTGGTCGCGAGCGGGAGTTCGACCTCCCAGAGAAGCTGCCGTCCTGTCATGCCCATAGCAATCGCCGACTCGCGCACGGCGGGGTCCACATGGAGAATGCCGGTCAGGGTATTCCGCAGGATCGGCAAAAGGGCATAGAGCACCAGCGCGACAATTGCCGTGTGTTTGCCGATCCCGCCCAGAAATGGAAGAGGAATCAAAAACCCGAAGAGTGCCAGACTCGGCACGGTTTGCATGATATTCGCAAACCCGAGCACCCACTGTTGAAGGAAATTGCGCCGGGTCAGCAGAATGCCGGCGGGGATGGCAAGCGCGGCGGCCATCGCCATGGAGAGGCTCACCAAAAAAAGATGTTCGAGCGTCAAATCGAAGATCTCACGCGCCAACCCGGAATCCATCAGAGTGTCCCCTTCACGTTTTCGTCGAGACACGTGTGAAAAGCCTGGACTGCCGGATCCTGCGCCCTGAGAAATTCGGAACGCCCACCCAGAAATACCAACCGGCCAATGTGAAGAACCCCAATGCGGGTGCCGAGCAGCAGCGCTTCCCGGACATCATGCGTGACAAATAGGGCTGTTTTGTTCAGCCTACTGCGCAGATCGAGGAATTGCCGCTGCAGCTCCACGCGAGTGATCGGATCGAGCGCGCCAAAGGGTTCATCCATCAGCAACAAAGGAGGATCGGCAGCGAGGGCGCGGGCGACACCGACCCGCTGGCGCTGTCCGCCGGACAGCTCGCGCGGATAGCGCGTGGCGAACTGTGTCGGAGGCAGCCCAACCTGAGTGAGGAGATCGTGGATGCGGGCGTCGATCTCGCGGGGCTGCCACCCCTCCAGACGTGGGACCAACCCGACGTTGGCAGCCACCGTGAAATGCGGAAAGAGCCCCGAGTCCTGAATCACATAGCCGATGCGGCGTCTTAGCCGAATCAGGTCCCAGGTGGTCGTCGGCTTGTTCTCGATTAAGACGTCGCCGGTACTCGGCAGGAGGAGACCGTTGACCATTTTCAAGGCCGTGGTCTTGCCCGAGCCACTCCGACCCAGGAGCACCAGTGTTTCACCGGCTTCGACGTCGAGGCTAAGATTGTGAAGAATGTCTTTCTGACCGAGGCGGGCCGAAACGTGACGGAAGGAGACAAGCGGACTCATGAGCGCATGGGTAATCTACTCTTTCGATTCAGCCGATTCCACTATTCCTGCGAGCTACGAGTTCCGTGAAGAGAGTTTGGGCGGCTACGAGCCGTGTCGATGGAACGTTTCCCGTCCAAAGCGGCCGCGCCGCCGAAGGCACCGGAGCAGGCCGGGATTCCCGGCGAGAACGGCACCACCGGCGCGATGCGCTGCTGCGGCATAAGGGGACCTTTCGGGTTGAAGGGGAGCACTGGGGCTGGAGTGAGATTGTTGGGCGGGGCCGGCGAGCATGGCAAGCAAGGGCGTGATAACGGCCTTGACCGTGGAAAGCACGGGGACAAGGACCAGCACGAGGATGGCGAGAAGCAAGAGAAGAACTGACCGATAGCATTACGCGGGCGACATATGATCGAGACAAGGCGAGCGGTCCTTGCGGGCCAGCCGCTTTTCGTTTGTTGTGAAACAGGGCGCGAGAAAATTGTGTAATGGGACTCTTATACCGCAGGAAGGCTCAATAGTTTCTTCATCTCGCAGTGAGCCATGACGACCTCCGGCGCGCGTTGCAGCGCGTCGTAGTAACTGCGCTCGAAACCGTCACCCACCTCGGAGGGCCGGATCAAGGCCCGCACTTCGGTCAGGAGAACGGCTATCTCCTCGACAGTCAGTTCTTCGTCACTGTCCAACAATTCGTCGATTCGGACAACCATGTTGGAGAGGGGATGGAGCCAGGTAAACCAAGGATCGTTCATCACGAGCTGCAGGAGCTGGCCGGTGGAATCCACACGCCCGTAAATCCGTTCAAATGTCAGCTGTTCAGCGACGATCAGGGCCCTGTGCAAGCCTAACAGCCCATGCCGCACGTCCGTGAGAGTCTGTCGGAGGGGGCAGGTTTTCCGGGTGCGGGCCTGTTTCGACGAAGTAGCCATAAGGTAATTCTAGCAGGTCATTGGGAAAATGGAGGTCATGTGGGGCAGAGCCGTTGTGTTCGCCGGTCATGCGATCATCTCTGATCGGCCATCATAAGCTGGCACTGTAGTTGAGGCGGAACGAGGGGGCGTATGAAGCCATTTGTGCCATCTGAGAAGCAAGGAGGCCCGAAAGAAGGAAAGGAATCCTAGGAACCCAGGCGGGTACCGTAGAAGGCGAAAAGCTCCCCCGTGAGGCGACCCATATCGTCGGGATCGGTCGAAAGTTTACGTCGTATGTAATCGTTAAGGACGCGGCCATCGGCGGTCTTATGAACATGGGGCAGGCCGAGATTCATGCGGTAGCGTGCGATGGTTTTGGTAACCCGGCTGATGAAGACCACCGTGCCGTCCGCTTTGATCCGCTCCACTACGCCAACATGGGTGAGGGGATCATTCAGCTTGCCGTCGCCGTTGAAATCCCACGTGTTGTCGAAAAACACGAGGTCGCCGGGACGGACCACCGGCCCTTGATGGAATCTGCCATGCTGACGCACATTGGCGTAAATGAGGCGGACGCCGTTCGCTTTGGGATCGCTTTCATTGCCGTCATAGAGATCGATGCCGTGTTCGAGGAAGATGGCTCGCGTAACACCGGCGCAATCGTCGGCAATGCGCCGACCCTTACTCTCAATCGTTTTGGCGCCTACGAGCTTGGCGGCTGTACGCACGATCGCCGCTCGGCTCGGCGCGGGTTTGGTGGAACGACAACAGGGACGCTTCTCCGGTTCCGACGCAGGAGGGTGTTCGACCGATGCCGATTCCTGAGGGGGCTGGACTGGCGCCGACGCACGAGGATGCTCGACCAGTGGTCTAGCACAGCCCACGAGTGTCACGATCGCGATGGTCGCCGTGATGAAGAGGAATCGCATCGGGCTCAGCGTACGTTGACGAACCGGCCTTGGGCCATCTCCCGGAGCTGATCGATGTCTTCACGCCGGGTGATGGAAAGCGGCACGGTGTGGATCAATTCTTCAATCAAAAGATCAGTCGTTAGCGGCATACGCTGATGGAGAGCGCGGTAGAGTGCTGTGACCACAGCCTGTTCAATTTCGGAGCCGCTGAAGCCATCGCTAGCGCTAACGAGCTTGACCAAATCGAAGTTCTTGCTGTCCTGCTTGCGGAGACCGAGGTGGATCTTCCAGATGGCGGTTCGTTCGCCGTCGTCCGGCAGGTCCACGAAGAAGATTTCGTCGAATCGGCCCTTGCGAAGAAGCTCAGGGGGAAGCGAAGAAAGATCGTTGGCAGTGGCCACGACGAAGACCTCTTGCCTCTTCTCCTGAAGCCAAGTGAGGAATGCGCCGAACAGCCGGCGGCCCAAGCCCGCATCGGCCTCGCCGCTGCCGCCACCGGCCACCATCGACTTTTCGATTTCATCGATCCAGAGGACTATAGGCGAGAGCGATTCGGCCATCTCGATCGCCTTGCGGAAATTTTTTTCCGATTCGCCGATGAACTTGTCGAAGAGGCGGCCTGCATCGAGTTTTAACAGAGGCAGAAGCCATTCGCGTGCGATGACTTTGGCCGCCAAAGATTTTCCGCAGCCTGGCACACCCACGAGGAGAATGCCGCGCGGCGGCTTCAGGTTGAGCGCTTTGGCCTCCTGGCTGAAGCCCACTTTCGCGCGCTCCAGCCAAGACTTGAGGTTGGCGAACCCACCCAGTTCAAACCGGTTGTCTTCCAGGGGGTAGTATTCGAGGAGCCCCCCGTCTTTCATCGCTTGAATCTTCCGGTCGAGAATCTTCTGCACATCCTTGGCAGTCAAGGTTCCATCGTCCATGACGCACTGGGTGATGACCTGGCGGGCCTGGTGCAGAGTCATCCCTTGAAGGGCGCGGAGGATCGCCTCTCGTTCTTGCGGCAGAGGCCTACCGTCATCCTGCCTATCTTTCCTGAACGAACTCAGGATGTTCTGCGCCACTGTCGTCGATCGCGGTTTCGCACGCAAGACCCGTTGATCGAGCGACTGCAAAAGGTTGTCGAGCATGACCTGTAACTCGTCGCGCTCCGGCAGGTTCAATCGGTATCGGACGGCGATCCGATCGAGATCGGACGGCAGGACAATCGGTTCTCCGGTGAGGATGCAGGTGGAGCGGGTTCTGTCGTACAGGGCCGTGACCTCGCGCAGCTGGCGTGCGACGGCCGCGTCCTGCAAATGGGGGGCGAGATCCTTGAGCCAGAAGACGGCTTCCACCGTCAGGCCCTGCAGGTGCTGGAGGACCGCTAGCGGAGTAGCAGTCATGCGGCTCAGTGCGGGGCCGTCGTCGTGCCTGGTGAGCCCCCTGGTAATCGACCATTCGAACAGCGGCATGCGTTCCTGCGCTGTGACCGATTGAAGGAGCGAGAACACACGGTCTTCTTCCACTGTTTCGATGACGATCAACGGGTGGAAGGACCGGATCAGGGTGCGGAGATCGTGCACGCTGGTTGACAGAGACATAGGAGAAAAATGCTAGCACGAGGCTGGCATGTGACCAAGGAAAGGCTCATTTAGTGCGGCGGGGATCAGGCGGCTAGGGAGAGGGTGATTTCGCGCAGCGAAAGCCGACGGTCGCGGAGCGTTGGTCCGGGGGCGAGCCGCTGCGTGTTGCAGTTCTGAGCATGACCGGGTTGCTCTTCCACGACCCGCCGCATAGGGTCATATAACGTCCGCTCGTTGGTCCGGGGGGATTCTGTTCCGGCATGTAGGCGTAATAGTCGAAGCCAAACCAATCCTGTGCCCATTCAGCCACGTTGCCCGCCATATGTCGGAGTCCATAGGGACTTTGGCCTGCGCGATGGGAATCGACCGACGCAAGGATCGGAATTTCATGAACATGGTGTTAGCCGAACATGGCGCGTTGACTGTCGGGGGCTGCCGGGCCCCAGGGAAATAGATTCCCCTAGGGACCCCGCGCTGCGTTCTCCCATTCCGCCTCGGTCGGCAATCGTTTGGCCTTCGAGACGCAGAAGTTGTTGGCTTCGTGCCCGGTCACGAAGAGGAAGAGGCATGACGAGGGGGGCAGAACAGAATAATGGAGAATCACGTCTTGCCCGGAGCTTTGAGCGCTTTGACGACCTCGCCGATGAGACGCCGTTCGATTTCAGCGGTTTCCTCGGCGCTCACGCTCAGGATGCGCCCACCCTGCGCGACTTTTTCAAACTCCGCCTTCACGCTCAATTTGGTGATACTGTCAGGAAGGGCCTGTATCGAGATGAGATATTGGTTCCTGAAGCCGGCCACTTCGAGCGAAGCGGGATTCGAGACCTTGCGCTCCGTGACATAGACGGCTTTCTGCTCAGTCTTGATGCCGACCTTGAGCTGATAACCGTTCCGTGCCAACGCCTCCTCCACGACTGTGGTGACGGCGTCCAGGGGGCGGGGAAGCGTATCGAACTGCGCACCCTTTTCATCGACCTTGAGATTCTGGGCAGCTTGCGCCGCCGCGGTCCTTTGGACTTCCGCTCTCATGCGTTTGGTCTGAGCGAGCTGGGTATCAAGTTGGTAAGCCAAGTGCTGGGTTTCCATCTTGGCGGCATCGGTCGCTTTCTTGGCATCACGGAGTTCCTGATTAAGGAGATCGATCTGTTGCTGCATCACTTTGTTCCCATCCTGCAACGAGCTCAGCAGGGATTCTTGTTTGGTCACCTGTTTCTTCAGGGCTTCATTCTCGGCTTTGAATGGAGAGTCGTCCGGTTTACAGCTATTCGTCGAGCAGTACAGAACGATGAGGGCAAGCCAGGCAGCGGCGTGACTGGCCATCGTGATTGGTTGGGGCGCGTCTCTGTCCCTCATAATGATATGGGCCATTATCTATGCTTCGTGCCGACTTGTCCATGACGGAGCGGACGAATTGACCCAGTTCCTGCTGGAGGCTCTGCTTGATTGATGATGAAGCATAGGTCAGTGGCGCCCCTTCTGCCAGAATACGCGGCCCGATGGGACTGGCGGGGGATTTCTGGTGTGATTCCATCGGCAGGGACGTGCGTGGGCAATTGTTGATACGGAAATGGTCCGGGCCGTCAGTAGTCAGCAGAAGGGCGATGGCCCGACGCTTGCACCTTAAGGTCCTCGGACTGTAGCATGCCTCTGCTATGGCCAAGCTGATTCGGAGAACCTTCTCGGTCCCTCCCCTGGGATGCAACTGCTCTATCATCGCCGATCCAGTCACGAAGCAGGCCATCGTGGTCGATCCCGGCGGGGCGCCCGAACAGATTCTTCATGAAGTCCAGCAACTCGGACTCACCGTCAGCCATATCCTCCACACCCACGCCCATTTCGACCATTTTCTCGCCTCCGGTGAAATGAAGAAGGCGACTGGGGCGATGGTCTGTCTGCATCAGAACGATCTTGACCTGTGGAAGGACCTCGAACTTCAATGCCGGCTCTTCGGCGTGTCGTATGTGCCGCAGCCGATGCCGGAGTATTGGCTCAAGGATGAGGAGAAGGTGCCGGTCGGACGGGTGTCCCTTGTCGCCCTTCATACGCCGGGGCATACGCCCGGGTCGATGAGCTTTCACATCCCGGAAGAAAAGCTGGTATTGGCTGGAGACACGCTGTTCCGCGGCAGTATCGGTCGGACTGATCTTTGGGGCGGCGACTTCGATGCGATTGAAGAATCAATCAGGGAGCGGCTCTACACCCTTGAAGATACGACGACCGTCGTGGCCGGACATGGGCCGGAAACCGAAATCGGGTGGGAGAAGGAATCGAATCAATTCGTTCGGCTCTCGTAGTACGCTGTTGAGAACTTTTACGGCTCAGGCTGAACACAGGACTTGTCGCATGTTACTAAGGGAAAACTAGAACCCGCAGGGTGGTCAAAAAGGCCGTCCAGCAAGGCCGCAGCGAGTGAAGGGCCGAGGCGTACCCTCTGGGGTACGTTGAGGGTCTGAACGATGCGAGAACGAAGCTGGCGGGCTTTTTCAACACCCTGCTCAGTCATCGGTCAAGGAGGTCTATATGACTCAACTCAGTCGGCTGATGCTCTCACACGTGCTACTGTTCTCACTGTTCCTCTCCTCCAGCCCATCTTTTGGTCAGAACGTGCCTCAGGCATCGCCAGAATACGTCACCATTACCACGGTGACGGTGCGCATCTCGGATCATGGCCCGGTCGTGCTGCTGCACGCGGAAGACCGAGTGATTCCGATCTTTGTCGACGTGACGGTGGCGCTCTCGATTCAAGGGGCACTCAACGGCGAAAGGCTGCCTCGCCCCATGTCCCATGATCTGATGCATTCGATCCTGGATGCCTATGGCGGAAAGGTGTTGCGCACCGTCATTACGCTGAGAGGCGGCACCTATTTTGGCGCGTTGACCGTTGCCGTCAAGGATCAAGTGAAGACGTTTGACAGCCGATCGTCCGACTCGATCGCGCTCGCAGTCCATTTCAAGGCGCCGATTTTGGTCGGACGAGATCTGCTGGAGTCGGCGGGGAAAATTCCGGAGAAAGCCACCGGATCTGAACTATAATGCTGGCGTAGAGAAGGCAAACACGTCTGGGACCCGCAGCTGTTCAAAAAGGCCGTCCGGCAAGGCCGCAGCGAGCGAAGAGGTGAGTCGTACCTTGGGCTGTACGGTGAACCTCTGAGTGACGCGAGAACGATGCCGGCGGCATTTTTCAACAGTCTGCGACGACTACTCCTTGGCCATGCGCTCCTTGAGCCGTTCGAGTCGCTTCTCGGTGGACTGCTTGATGAAGGTCATGTTTTCACCGAGGTGCTGTTGGGCGTTGATCTTCCCTTCGTCACGCCGTTTCTGCTGGCCGAGCCCGAATTGAGCAATGAGTGGCCCGTCTTCCTTGTTGAGTTCGCTCCAAATCTCAGTGCAACGCTGCTGCTTAACCGGCGGATACTTGTTACAGGGCGGGTCAGCGGCTGTAGCATGAGACACCGCAGCGATGACCAGGCCAAACAGAATGGCTGAGACGTTCCAACGAGATATGACCACCATCAACTCCATGTGAATGGCTGTTCGTCCAACGCCGCACCATACCATAAGTGGAGTAGTTGCACAGACGCTTGAGATCTACGATCGAGAGGCGGGCCAATTCCTCACGCGCCTGGCGTCACAAAGCGAGTTCATCTTCGGGTCTCCGTTTGCCCAGTCGGCGGGGCAAACATTTCATTGACGTTGCTGAATGAGCCTCCCGGCCTTGGGCCTCCACTGATCACATACACGTGGCCGTCGACTGTCGCCGAGGCTAATCCATGTCGCCCGGTCGGCATAGGAGCCATCGTGCGCCAGCGGTCAATACCCGGCGAATAGGCCTCGGTTGTGCGGAATGTCCCTTCCGGCGCTTCTCCGCCGAAGACATAGATTGTTTCTTGGACAACTGCGGCCGTGATCCCGCTCCGGGGTGTTGGAAGGGTCGCACCCTGAAACCACCAGTCTGTAACAGGGTCATAGGCCTCGACGATCGACAAGTTACGGCCATAGTCTCGGTTCAGACGCCCACCAATTGCGTAGATCCGCACCCCTACCGCGGCGGCTGCAAGGTGGTCACGAGGCGTGGGAAGGGATGCCTTAGCGCTCCAACTGTCTGTGGCTGGATCGTACACTTCGACCGCGCCAGAATTGCCGGTGCCGTTGTAGCCGCCGACCGCGAAGAGCTTTCCCCCAAGCTGGGCCACCGCGAGGGCCCCACGTTTTGTGGGCATTGGTGCTCGCTCCGCCCATGAATCAGTTTCCGGGTTGTACATATAGACACTCGCCGCCGGCTGCCAGACAGAGAAGAAGGACTTCGTAAAGCCGCCGATGATATAGACTCGATCCCCAACCGAAGCAGCCCCGGCATGGTGGAGACCAATCGGCAGCGGTGCTTTGGTTGCCCATCGGTTATTGGAAGGGTCATATTCCTCCACGGTGTCGCTCACGGCTAGATTCAGCAAGTTGCTGAGGCTTGGTTCGTTAAATCCACCAACCACGTAGACCTTACCCCCTACGGCCGCTCCTACGACCTCCGTCCGCTTTGTCGGGGCAGAGGCCATGGTTTGCCACATGCCTGCTCCAGACGCGGAGTCCTGCGCAAAGGTGAATGATGCTGACAGAAGAAGAGCAAAACAGGTCAAGAGCGGGAGGTAAACGGCAGTACCTGTTCGCCTATGCATCAGTGTTATGAAAATGGGGCCTGGCATGAGGATTGACTTACGGGTCTGGCAGGAAGCCGTCGCTCCCGCGCCTCTCCGAGCGACCCTTCCGGCCTTTGCCGGGCGGCAGCCTTCGGAAATTCCATCGCAGACTCGGTCAGTTTCCGCGTTCCTTCCCGGCCAAGGCTCGGTGGGTCCCCGCTCGTCCGGCGAAGTCCGCGTCGGTTCCCGCCACACCCACGTGACCGCTGGCATACCCACACGAAAGTCAGAAGAGCCTCGTTTTGAGAAAGTTGCGGCTGTCTGTGGCGCTCCGAGTTAGATCTTCATCGCCGCGGTAACTTCTGCGAGCGTAGCGCTCGCCACAGTGGCCGCTCGCCGGCTGCCGGATTGGACGATGTCTTCGATCTGGGACGGATCTTTGGTCAACTTGGCGCGCGCGTCCCATACCGGCGTTAACTGTTCGACCATCCGATCGGCCACAAGTTTCTTGCAGTCGATACAGCCGATGGCGGCGGTTCGACATTCCTTATTGATCTGGTCCTTTACCGCTTGCGCCGAATAGATCTTATGAAAGTCGTAGACCGGACAGATGTCGGGATTGCCCGGATCGTTTCGGCGCACGCGTGCCGGATCGGTCACCATGGTTTTGAGCTTCTGGCGAACGACCGGTTCGGAGTCCGACAGGTTGATCGTATTGCCGTAGCTCTTGCTCATTTTCCGGCCATCGGTGCCCAGCACCTTGGGGAACTCTGTCAAATGTTCCTTCGGTTCAGGAAAAACCGTCGTCCTATAAATGTCGTTGAATCTTCTGGCAAGCTCCCTCGTCAGTTCGAGATGGGGGAGTTGGTCTTTCCCTACCGGTACGAAATCGGGTTTATACAACAAGATATCCGCGGCCTGTAGGACCGGGTAGCCGAGAAAGCCATAGGTGCTGAGGTCTTTCTCTTTAAGTTCATCCTGTTTTTCTTTGTAGGTTGGATTGCGCTCCAGCCAGGAGACGGGAGTGATCATCGAGAGGAGCAGATGCAAGATCGCATGTTCCGGGATCCTGGACTGGATGAAGACGGTGGATCGTTCGGGATCGATGCCGGCGGCGAGCCAATCGATCAGCATTTCCCGCACGAACTCACGGACGCGGCTTGTGTCGGCGTAGTTCGTCGAAAGGGCATGCCAATCAGCGACGAGAAAATAGCATTCGTACTGTTCTTGTAGGGCTTTCCAGTTTTCCAATGCTCCCAGGTAGTTCCCCAGATGCATGAGCCCACTGGGCTGCATGCCGCTCAGCACTCGTTTCCGTGGTGCGGTCATTCTGAGGCTCCGGCGCCGAGGCCGAACGCGGTCGACAGGATTGTGCCGGAGAGTCCCATGGCAAATGTGTTGCTGATTGTGTGGATCACTCGCAGTTCGTTGTCGAACAGAATGAGGACCACCACGATGAGCATCCCGTAGCGCTCAAGGCGCGCAAGGGCCATCGCGGGTTTGGGTGGGAGCAGGGATATCACGATCCGGCCACCGTCGAGGGGGGGGATGGGAATCAGGTTAAAGAGCGCGAGGAACACGTTGATCATGACGGAATACAAGGCCATGACGGCGATCGGACGCAGAAACATGGTCGTGACGAAACTCGATGTGGGGGCGGCTCCGGCCGTCTGTCGGATAAACAGCGTCGGTTCCAGCGCCAGGAGTAGGGCCAAGAGCAAGCCGCTGGCTACCGCGAGCACAAGATTCATCCCGGGCCCCGCGGCGGCCGTCAGTGCCATGTCGCGCCGGGGATGATGCATATTGGAGGGGTCGATCGGAACCGGCTTCGCCCAACCCAACAGAAAACTACCCGGGAGGATCAAACAGATCAGCGGCATGATGATGGTGCCGATCGGGTCGATATGGGCGAGGGGGTTCATGGTGAGCCGCCCTTGGAGTTTCGCGGTCTGGTCGCCACATTTCTCCGCCACCCATCCGTGGGCATATTCATGGAGCACCATGGCGAACAGTAGGGGAAGCCCCATGCTGGAGATCATATGGAGGATCTGTGAAAATGAGTTCATATCGGATCTGCCTTAGTCCAGTTGCACAAATTTACCTCGTCTGACCTGCAGAAGAAAGAGGGGCCGGCGCAAGGTGCCATCTGGTCCAAAACCAGCCGGTCCGGCGAGTGTGGGCAGGTCTCGTTGGGTCATCAGGAATTCCTGCATCGCTTCTCCCGAGGTTGCGCCCTTGCGGATCCCCTCGATGACGACCCTTGCCGCGTCATACCCCTGCATGGTGAAGAGTGAGGGCGTGGTTTGGAAGCGCTTCTGGTATCGCTGAACAAACTCTTGCACGGCGGGGTATGGGCTGTCCACAAAGAATCCATCAACGAACGTCGCGCCGTCGACTGTTCGATCGGCGGTGCGGGCGAAGTCCTGCGAGTTCCATCCGTTCGTCCCGAGCAGTGGGACCTTCACATCGTGGAACGCGAGCTGTGCGGCGATGAGGCCGATTTCGCTCGAGCGACTCGGGATGAACATCGCATCAAACCCGGGAGTATACAGGAGCCGCTTTTCAGTTCGATTGATGGGCTTGTCGGCTGGCCGGGACGGATCGACCGGAACGGCGACTCCATACTTCGTGAGATCCTCGGCCTTGAGCCGCGTGATTTGGGGGCTGAAATCCGTCTGCCCTTCCATGAAGGACTCGATCGCGATGACTTCTCCGTCTTGCTGTCGCACTTCCTGTGCGAAGAGTCGCGCGAGTTCCCTCCCGTAGACCGTATCGGGATGGAGGATGCAAAACCTCCGATAGCCTTGTTCCTTTATGGCATAATCCGCGATGCGTTCTGCCTGTAGAGCATACGTCAGAGAGGTGCTGAACAGAAAATTGCCCAGTCGTCGGACGTTTGGGAGTGTGGCTGCAGGGGTTATCAACGGCACTCTGGTTCTCTGCGCCATTTCCGCCATGACCGGGAGGTTTTTCGACAGCATGGGGCCAATGACAACGAGGGGGCGATCGTCGTCGAGGAGCGTCGAAAGGTCCTCCAAGAAGCCCTGACGGTCTGCATCGTGGTCCTTCACGATCAGTCCGATAGACGGCATGCCGGGCTGCTCGCGAACGCGCTCGACCGCGAGCTGGATGCCTTCCAGCACATCATTGGCGAAGGGGGCCAGACGCCCCGATAGGGGAAGGACTGCGGCGATGAAATACTGATTCGCTTTCAGCTTGGTTTTTAGGAGAGACAAAGACTCACTGGCCTTGGGGCCATAGGGATGGGCAGGAAAGGCCGCGAGAAATAGTTGGATCTCTCGTTCCGCCAAGTGGTCTTCGCCGCGCGCGGTGTAGTAGTCGATGAGGCGAATGGAAGCAAGGTCTCCGGGATAGGAACGCGGGTACGCAACCCGCACTCGAATCAATGCTCTCCTGTCGAGCTTCTCCGCAATGAATTCACGAATCTGCTCGCGCGCTTCCGTTACCTGCTCGCCCGAGGTATCGGCCATTCCCTCCAGGAGTGTTTGAATGGCTCGGACATAGTCCTTCTTCTGAACCAAGAACTCCGCGGTCAGTTTCAGCGCTTCGCCCCTGGTGTCGTCATCGAGAGCCGTGGTGCGAACTTGGGCCAGCAGGGGCAGGGCCAGATCCACATTGCCCATCGACGCATGCGTGCGGGCCAGCATGAGCTTGCCCCGGACTGCTAGTTCCGAGGCGGGAAACTCTGTTTGGAGTTGATTGAGATATTTGAGCGCTTCCGGATAGTCTTTCATGCCGTGGAGTGCGGCGCCGAGGAGCAAATACGCGTCATCCAGGTGCTCCGGAGGTGATGGGGTCGCTAGAAATCGACGGAGCACTGACGCGGCGGACTCATAGTCACCCTTGTCGATGAGTTGTTTGGCTTGCCTCAAGACCGGTGGCTCGGGGGTGATGCTCTTTTTTGACGCGTCGGCCGTTTCACCGGACCTTGGTGACACCAGGCCCAGACCGAGCAGGGCGACGAAAAAGACCACTCCGATGAGCCCTGGCCGGACGAGACAAGTATGAACGCTGTGTCTGTAGCGCAAGCGGAGCATTGCGATTGAAGAGCGACGGTGTGTGCGCCGTACCGACTGACTAGTATCGGAAAGGGTGCGGGGTGTCAAGGAGAACCACCATGGTTTCGTTGTGTTCACAGAAGGAGTTGGCTATAGTTCGTTCACGGTCGCAGTGCGTGGGCTATGAGCAGCACTGTGTGTGGCGTCATTGTCGTCTTCATCATTGAGGAGTGATGGCCGATTTAGTCCCTCAGTTATTGGATCCTCTTGCCGAACGATATCTCAGCCAGCTGAGGGTTGAGGGCGGCTTGGCGACCAATACGCTTGAGTCCTACCGACGAGACCTCACAAAGTTGCAGCAGTACCTGGCGAGGCATCGGCTCCGAATGGGTGATTCCGTTTCGCCAAAGATCGTGGTCGCGTTTCTCGCTTCGCTCAAACAGAAGCCGCTCGCGGCATCGTCCATTGCTCGCATGCTCTCGGCGATGCGTGGTTGGTTTCGTTTTTTGGTACGGGAAGAAATCGCGGAGGCAAATCCCATTCGCGACCTCGCGACCGGGCGTCGGCCCGTCCGTTTGCCGAGGACGCTGACGATGCAGGAAGTCACCCTGTTGCTGGACTTGCCCGTGCGTCCTGGTGCTGAAGATCGCCGTGATCGCGCGATGCTGGAATTACTCTATGCGTCGGGCCTCCGTGTCTCAGAACTCGTCGGGCTCGGCGTTTCGCAGATTGATCTGAGCGCGGGCTGCTTGCGTGTCATGGGAAAGGGCGCCAAGGAGCGTGTCGTGCCGATCGGGCAGACAGCGCGGGACGTGCTTGCCGAATACCTGGACCATGTGCGCCCGACTCTCCTCAGAGGCCGTCTGTCACGCGCGTTGTTCGTATCACGGCGTGGGCAGGCACTGACCAGGCAGGCATTTTGGAAACTGTTGCGGCAACGCGCGCGGCGCGCGGGGATTGCCAAGCCGATCTCGCCGCACATGTTGCGACATTCCTTTGCGACGCATTTGCTCGAAGGCGGCGCTGATCTCCGCGCGGTCCAGGCCATGCTGGGTCACGCCGATATTGCAACGACACAGATCTACACGCACGTGGAGCGTAGCCGACTGCAGCAGGTCCATCGCCAACATTTTCCGCGACAGACCAGTCGACGACGGCCCTACCCATGAATTTGTGTTCGTCTGGGGATTCACCGATTCATCCCTGTGTATGAAAGGGAAGCCGCTGCAAGAAGAGTGCGAGAACTGGTTGACAAGGTAGCGGGGACTTGATAACCTCCGCCAATGTTGCTAGGAAAATCAGGCGGATAGCTCAGTTGGGAGAGCGCTGCCCTTACAAGGCAGAGGTCA
>JBQTHY010000303.1:0-2846 GCA_052389395.1 Nitrospiraceae bacterium
GGCTCTCTTCCCTTCCACATCCACCTCGACCCGACCATCGTCGAGATTTCGGACTCCCCCGAGTAGCCAGGCAGCACGGGCTCCTCGGGGGAGTCCGAAATCTCGACGATGGTCGGGTCGAGGTGGATGTGGAAGGGAAGAGAGCCGTGATTGAAGCGTTGTTGCATGAACTGAAGGTGGGGCCCCCCGCGGCACAGGTGACGAAGATCGAGGCAGACTGGAGTGCGGGGACCAGCCGGTTTTCAAGTTTCAGTATCTGGTATTAGGACGGCAGAGAAACGGGAACCACACCGCATGAGTCGGCTGGACGACGAGCAGTTCGATATGGGTCACGCTCAGAGGCAGACCTTCGATGATGCCGGCGATTCCGAGAGCGAAAGCATGCCTGAGCGTGAGGAGAAACAATTCGGCCGGGCCGAGGGGCTCGATACCCTGAAATGCTACCTTCGAGAAGTCCGCCGGTCAACGCTGCTCACGTTCAAGCAGGAGCAGCAACTCGGCAAGCGAGTGATGGCCGGCGATGAGCGGGCTCGCCAGCAGATGATCGAATCCAACTTGCGACTCGTCATCAGCATTGGGAAGCGGTACATGAACCGGGGATTTCCGTTTTCCGACATCGTCGAAGAAGGCAACCTAGGCCTCATCAAGGCCGTCGAGAAATTCAATTACAAGCGCGGGTTCCGGTTCAGCACCTATGCTTCCTGGTGGATCAGGCAGTACATCGAACGGGCGATCATCAATCAGGGCAAGCTGGTGCGTCTGCCTGTGCACGTCGTGGAACGATTGAATCGCTATTTTTACAGGGTGGAACAGCTGGTGCAGGGTTTCGGGCGCGAGCCGACGGCGCAAGAAGTCGCCGCGAAGATGAAAACGTCCGAAGAAGAAGTGCTGGATCTCAAGCAGCTGATCCGAACGACCTGTTCGCTCGACAGCCCGATCAACCACCGGACCGATACCTTCCTCCGCGACGTGATCGAAGACCCGATGTGCCTCTCTCCGGACCAGACCGCCGAGGGGGTACGGCGCCGGACGGAACTCATGGCATGGGTGAAGGAGTTGTCAGAGAAAGAACAAACTGTTATTGTGTCCCGGTTTGGTCTCGATGGGGACGAAGCCAAAACGCTGGAAGAGATCGGCCGTGAGATGGGGTTGACCCGTGAACGGGTGCGGCAGATTGAAATGGCGGCGTTAGTTCGGCTGCGCAACACCATCGAACGCAAGGCGATGACACAGGCAGATCTGCTCTGACTCCGTGGCCGCGATCAACTACCAATCGCTCATTCGCGAAGTGCCGGACTTTCCCAAGCCCGGTATCCTCTTTTACGACATCACCACGCTGCTCAAGAATCCCGCAGCGCTTCGGAGTCTGGGAGACGAATTGACGGCCCGGTACCAGGACCGGCGTGTGGCAAAAGTGGTGGGCATCGAGTCTCGCGGATTCATCTATGCAGGGATCTTGGCTGCTCGTCTAGGGGCAGGGTTCGTCCCAGTTCGCAAACCAGGAAAGCTTCCCGCCGATTGTTACGAAGTGAAGTACAGCCTTGAGTATGGGGCGAATTCCCTGGCGATCCATCGCGATGCCATCGGCATGGGGGAACGGGTGCTCATTGTCGATGACCTTCTGGCCACCGGAGGGACGGCAGAAGCGACGGTCAACCTCGTCCGTCAGCTCGGCGGGGAGATCATCGGGCTGGACTTTCTCGTGGAACTCAAAGGGTTGAACGGGCGCCGAAAACTCACCGGGTACGAAGTCCACTCTACGATCATCTATCCGTAGGGCCTTCCAAGTATCTCACCACAACCTCTTGTCAAACGGCGTATGCCGTGGTATAGATGCCGAACTTTTTCGGCTCCCAGACCTTTTAAAAGGAGTGGGAACTCTATGGCGACGAAAACTCAAGTCAAGAAAAGGACGGTAGCCAAGTCAAAGTCACGACCGGCCGCTCACAGAAAAATCAGGCCAAAGGCTGCTGGCACTGCAGCGAAATCCGCCCCCGTCACTATTACGGCCGAACCAGTCCGCCCTAAAGAGACGGCGAAGGAACGAGAGACGCGGGAGCGGCGGCGGGAAGCGCTCCAGAAGATGCTCATGGGAAAGCGGCAGGAGATTCTCAAGGAGATTGAAGGCAGTCTGGGCCAGTCTCTGACGGAAGATCAACAGCGGCGACTGGAGTCCGCGCGCGATGTCGGCGACCAGGCGTTGATGGACCTTGAGCGCGAGCTTGGAATTTCCCTGATGGAGATGCGCAACCGCCGCCGGCAGTCGATCGATGAAGCCATCATGCGGCTCCACGAAGGCACATATGGGATTTGTGCCGAATGCGGCGTGGAAATCAGCGAGAAGCGGCTGCACGCCGTGCCGTTTGCCAAGCTCTGCGTCGAGTGCCAATCGCGCGCGGAGTTGCTGGAGAAAATCGAGCGAGAAGAAGAGCGTGACTCGCCCGGGAAGTCCCCGTGGCATCCTTCCCTTGACCACAGTCACCCCCATGAAGAGGGTCCTCTGGGTCCTGGCTCCTGAGGCGACTCGTGTTTGTGCGGCTACTTCGGTAGGATGAGCTGGATGGATTTTCAGGGATGAGCATAGAGACCTCCCATCGAGCCGTCGTCCTCGCCAGTGGGGGATTGGACTCCACCGTCACGGCAGCCGTGGCGCGACGAGACGGATCGAACCTCTATCTGCTGACCATCGCCTACCGGCAACGGCACGCGGTGGAGATTGAACGAGCCGGCCAAGTGGCAGCGGCGTTGGGTGCTCAGCAACATCTCATTGTGGACGTTGATCTGCGGGCGCTCGGAGGGTCGGCCCTCACTGGGGAGCTCTCTGTCCCGAAAAATCGCACCGACCT
>JBQTHY010000304.1:0-6101 GCA_052389395.1 Nitrospiraceae bacterium
TTCGACCTCTCCGCGCAGAGGCGAGCGCAGTTCACATTCCCAAGCCAGGTGTCGGCGGATCACCTGATAGACCCGCTCCGCACTATGCCGATTGATTCCGAGCACGCGGGCTGCCTTCACGGCAGGACCCTCCAGCGCGAAGAAGTCAATGAGCGGCGCGAGTTGCCGGTTCGCCAGTTTGCTGCGGGCGATGAGTCGCTGGCTCATGGAACAACCTAAAATAGCTAGGCTGTTCTAGACTAGCTCCAATTCTTATATCCCGGCAAGTTGCTTATAGCTCCCTCTTATCATCGCTATGTCTGGTGGGGACAGTTCCGCCACTCTTGGAGACCTTTGAGCTGGCACAGATTTAGATATCGTTTGGACCCGTACCAGGCATGTGCTAGAAAAATCTTGAAACGAGGGGTCCCATGGGCAAGACGCTGCTTGGACACGGCATCAGCACACGAAAACTGCTATCGCTGAAAGATAGCCGGCATGCAGAACGAGTGGCGGTGAATTGTCGCGTCACATATTTCGGGGAAATCCCCACGCAACCTCACAGTGGTGACGGGTTGACCAAGGATATTTCATTGTCAGGGTGCAAAATGATCAGCCACAGTCCGGTCACCCGCGGGACCCTCCTTACCCTGACGATCGCTTTACCGGACGGACAGGCGCCCCTTCGCCTCTTCTCAACGCAGGGAGTTTGGGGGTCGGGGCCTCACTTTTCTGTCCGGTTCCTTCAACTGAGTCAAGAAAACCGCAAACGGCTGCAATCCTTCATCTTGAAACACATCAACCACTCGACGCTAGACAACCAGCGGGCCCGTTTCCAAATTGCCTAGGCCCTTCACCGCTGCTTTCCCCGCCCCACCACTACTTTCCAACAATTTCCCACTGCGGGATCGTCGGAATTAATAAGAACTCGGATCTTCCCCTTCGGTACAGCAGGCATGACTCTGCTTGTCTACAAGACAGAGAAGGCACTTCCTATCTCAATAATCTCTTTATCTAACAATTAGTTGTCGTTGATCATGCCAACTCTTTTTCGAGCCGTCCCCCCATCAGGAGGGTATGAAAGTCCCCCACCTAGGGGGATGGCAAGAAGTTGAATCAGCGGTAGTTTCGAACTGTGAAAAGGATCCTGCGCATCGCCTATAAGCAAACGGAGGGAGGTCAATCATGAAACGTCTGAACCTTGACTCCACAGAACTTCAGGTTTCAACAGAATCATGCATGGACCGCCGACACGATGCACGGCTCGCTGGCCAATTCAATGTGATATTTTCGGGAGTGGGCTCGGCCCAGTTGATGATCGGTGATGGGGCAACGACGAATCTCTCGCGGAAGGGCATCGGGGTGTGTGGCAACCGGCTGGTCGATCCTGGTATGCACCTGGCCCTGTTCATCGAATTGCCGGACTTGGAAGAGCACCTCTGTATCCCACAAGCTCACGTGTCCTGGGTAGAGGGGCGACGCTTCGGCGTCGAATTCCAGTTCCAGGCGCTCAAACTCGAAGATCAAAATCGACTGCGCTATTTCTTGTGGGAACACCAACAGCGGAAGCCGAGCTAGCAATCGGAGGATGTTGACTTCACGAGCTGAAACACACAACGGAGGCAAGACGACCATGGGATGGTGGAAATCAGGCGGACGATCGGTGGACGTAAAGGAAAAGGCCGGAATGGACCGCCGGAAAGAGCCTCGAATCGGCGGACAGTTCAAAGTTCGGTACTCCGGGTCTGATGCGGACAAGATCGTCATGGGCCACGCCACAATCGTGGACGTCAGCCGTAACGGATTCGGCCTACAGGGCGCCAGGGGCCTCAAGCTCGGCATGGAGCTGGCCCTATTCCTCGAGTTCCCGGAAACGAAAGACACGCTCTGTATTCCCCAGGCGTACGTGACCTGGATCGATGGGCGCCGATGTGGAGTGGAGATGCGCGGGGTGAGGGTCAAGGAGCTTTTTAGCCTTGAGTGTCTGGCAGGTCAGAGTTGAACGAAAGAACCTTAGACAGTCATCTTGAAGGGCGACCAGTGAAGACAGGAAGTACCGCAATTCGGCAGATGAAGAGAGGGAGACAGACCGCAACCCATCACGCACAGAGATCGATGGATTGGCGCAGCATCCCCCGCACCCCCGTCGCCTTCGGACTCATGTATTCGGGCCTCAACGGAGATGATGTGCTGATCGGAGACGGCATCGTCGTCGACCTGTCCAATGGCGGACTGGGTATTCGTGGGAATCAACCTGTACCGGTCGACATGGAGCTGGCTCTGTTTCTCTATCTCCCGGACGGGGAAGACCCTTTGTTCGTCCTGGAAGCCCGTGTCGCCTGGACCAGAGGGTGCCAGTTTGGTGTGGAGTTTATGAAGCTGAGTATTCGAGAGGGAAATCGGCTGCACTCGTTCCTTCGTGCCCAGTATGCTCATCAATAGCGGCGACCTGCTCCATATTTCTGGAGGATCAGAAAGAGCTGAACGCGGCCTCCTGAGGCCACCCGCCTTCCTCAACCTCAGGCGTTCCGTATGAACTCCCTCACGCGTTGTGCGATCCCATCCCTCACTCGTCGAAAGACGGCAAGTTGAGCCTCTTCTTCCCCTTGTGCGTCAGCCGGATCATCAATACTCCAATGAAGCCCTGATGTCGCTCCCGGGAAAACTGGGCAGGTCTCCTTGGCGCGATCACACACCGTGATGACATAGTCGAACCGTCGCCCTGACAGCTCATCCATACGCTTCGACCGATGATTTGAAATATCGACGCCCGCCTCCTTCATCACCGTCACCGCACGCGCGTTTAATCCAACCGGGTGAGTCCCCGCACTCACGACGTCGAACTGCGCGCCGTCCAGATGCCGCAGCCAGCCTTCGGCCATCTGGGTGCGGCACGATGTCCCGGTACAGAGAAAGAGAACCGCGCGGGACATGCCGACGACTCCTTGGGAAACCAACCACGAGTCCGGTTGCAGACGGCACAGACAGAGAGCATCACCGGCACTTCCACCAGCACACCGACGACGGTCGCTAACGCCGCGCCTGACTCCGGTCCGAACAGAGCAATAGCGGTGGCGACCGCGAGTTCGAAGAAGTTGCTCGCCCCAATGAGGGCGCCGGGAGCGGCGATGGCATACGAGACGTTGAGCCATTTCATGAGGCCATAAGCCAGTGCGGCGTTGAAATAAACTTGCAGGAGAATTGGAATGACAATGAGAGCCACATGCCACGCTTTTCCCGTGATGTTGTCGGCTTGAAACGCGAAGATTAGGACAAGTGTGGCCAGCAAGGCCAGGATCGTGACAGGAGCGAATCGTGGCAGCAGACTCTCTTCGAACCACGTTTTCCCATGCTCTCGAATGAGCCAATGCCGGAGGACCACGCCGATGGTTAAGGGAATGACGATGAACGCGATAACCGAATAGAGCAACACGTCAAAGGGGACACTCAACGAGGAAGTGCCGGCCACCAAGAATCGAACCAAGGGAGCAAACAATACCAACATGATGAGGTCGTTGACTGAAACCTGGACGAGAGTGTAGGCCGGATCACCGTCAGTGAGATAACTCCATACAAACACCATCGCGGTACAGGGGGCGGCAGCAAGGATGATTGCTCCCGCGATATACTGATCAGCTTCCCCAGGGCTGATCCACATGGAAAACACGACTCGAAAGAACAGCCATGCGAAGAACGCCATGGAAAACGGTTTGACCACCCAGTTGATGAAGAGTGTCACAAAGAGCCCCCGTGGCCGTCTGCCTACGTTGCAGATCGAGGCAAAGTCGACTTTCATCATCATGGGAGTGATCATGAGCCAAATTAGCGCCGCAATGGGAACGTTCACATGACTGCCTTCGCCAAATTCCAGACTCCTGAGGGTCTGCACTAAGCTGGGAGCCCACTGTCCCACGAGGACACCGACGACCATGCAGATTCCGACCCAGACTGTCAGGTACCGTTCAAAGGGAGCGAGTCGCTTTTTCGATGGCAGCGACTGAAGAGTAGAATCGATTGCAATCTCTATGATAACGTCTTGCTCTCATCAACAAATCTTGATGATTGTACGCAAAAAAATGCTACGAGCAGGATGGGCACGACCCGGTACTCGGCTGTCCAGACCCCTTCAGCCATCCCACGAGATCCTCAAGCTCACGAATCGCGTCTTGATTCAGAGAATAATAGATCCAGCGGCCTTCGGGGCGATCGATGACCAGCCCTGCCTCTTTGAGCACGCGAAGATGAAATGACAACCTCGACTGTCCGGTCTTGAAGGACTCGGTCAGGTCGCAGACGCATTGCTCGCCCTCGTTCAACTTCTCGATCAGGCGAAGACGCGTATCATCTGACAGCGCGTGAAAGATCTGCACAGCCTTTTCTCGAGTCTTTGATGGGGCCGTTACCACAACAACTTAATACATCAACGAATATTGATTCGTCAACCACCTCATGTCGTGCCCGCTCTTGCTCTGCGCTCACACCCGCCATCTTGATCTCCTCGATTACTTGTCTTTCGAGAATCGCCCATGCTAACTTTCCTGGTGAGTAACCGCTTACTCACCAAGAGGCCATCCATGAAATCATCAGTCCGTAGTCCGCGCACGTCGAGCCAAAAACGGCAAGCCAGCTTGATTGCGACCGCCGCATCGCTCTTTGCGGCCAAGGGCTTTAAGGGAACTACCACCAAGGCCATCGCGAAGGCGACCGGGGTGAGCGAAGCGCTGCTCTTTAAATATTTTCCGACCAAGCGCGCACTCTATGCCGCCATCTTGGCGGAGAAGGCTCAATACACAGGCTTACGAGAAGCGGTCGAAGAAGCCGCCAAGAAGGATGACGATGAACGACTCTTCACTCTGCTGGCCAGTTATCGAATCCGAAAAGGGGCGGACCCGACGTTACTTCGTCTGCTCCTCTTCAGCGCCCTGGAAGGCCATGAAATGTCCGACATGTTCTTCCGGCAACAGTACCGCGCGTTCCACGACCTACTCGCGGGCTATATCCGCCGGCGGATTGATGATGGCGCCTTCCGTCCGGTTGACCCGTTGCTCGCCGCGAGAGCATTCTTCGGCGTGATCGTCCATCACCGGTTGTTGCACGATATCTTCGGCCTCCCGATGCACCGAACCCACGAGGACACCGTGAACGAATACGTCTCGCTCTTCCTCGGCGGGCTTGTCAGCCCTTCTCAGAAAGCCACGCGACAGGAACTCACATGAGCCGCATAACGGGACATCCATTCGTGGTCCTTGGCGTAATTATCTTCTTTGCAATTACCGCCCTCGTCGTGTTCCGCCTGAGCACCGGCGCCAAAACGGACCCGCGCAATACGCGCCTTATCACGGTGGGAACCGTCGCTCCCCTGATACAGGACCTTGACATTCGCCTCACCTACACAGCGGACATCTCACCCAATCAAGTCGTCAACCTCTACTCGCGCGTGAACGGCTACATCGCCAAGGTGCATGTGGATAAGGGCGACTTCGTAAACGCCAATCAATTGCTCGTCGAGATCGATCACACGGACTATCTACATGCCGTCAATCAGGAGAAAGCCAACCTCGCAGCCGCCAAGGCCAAAGTCACGCAGCAGGAGGCGGCGGTGCGCAATGCGAAACTTACGCTCGATCGCATGCAGGCCCTCATTAAAGACCAGTTCGTCTCTCAGCAAGACTTGGATAACGCCCAGGTTAACTTCGACGTCGCCACGGCGGCAATGGAATCCCTGCGAGCCCAGGTCAAGCAGATGGAGGTGGCCCTGGCGCAGGCGGAAACCAATCTCGCCTACTCCTACATTCGAGCCCCGTTTGCCGGCTACATCGCCGAGCGAAACCTGGACACAGGGGCTTATGTCACCAGTGCCACCGCCAGCACCTCCACTACCTCGCGCGGCATGATGAGCTTGCACGACATCGATACCGTCCGCATTCTCATCGAAGTCGTCGAGAAAGATATCCCGCTGGTGAAGATCGGACAGAAAGCCGAACTGCGAGCCGAAGCCTATCCGGACCGCGTTTTCGAGGGAACCGTGACACGCATCGTCCAGGCACTGAATCGCGCGACGCGCACCATGACCGTCGAAATTGATCTGCCCAACAAAGACCGCCAACTGAAAGGAGGCATGT
>JBQTHY010000305.1:0-4915 GCA_052389395.1 Nitrospiraceae bacterium
CGGTAAGATTTTGTCATGACGCAACGAATGGCCTCTGGGTAAGATTTTTAAACGGCTTGACAGGGCCGGTCATGTGCTCTGGCGGACTCACCTGGCGCCGGAGTATCTCAAGACGGTGGTTCGGAATAGACCGCTGCGGCTGGATATGCTTGCACCGCCTCAATGTCAGTCGTCGAACTGGGACCTAAACCGGGACCAGGAAAATGCGCCAAAGGCGGGAAGCACGCAACCTGTTGGTTTTGTGGCGCGCCTGACAGGACTGAATCAGATACGCCCGGATCCGTCAGCAGGGCAACAACTGGAGTGCCGAGGTGAATGGCGCGCCCGACAGGACTTGAACCTGTAACCCCCAGATCCGTAGTCTGGTGCTCTATCCATTGAGCTACGGGCGCCCCTTCTTGAAGGCAGTGGTGAGTTAGGAGTCATGAGTGCTGAGTTATGGGGAGATTAGGAAGAATTACGAGGAGGAACCAACTGAAGGTTACTCCGCTCGTATGCTCAACACTCAAAATTCAAAACTCGGTGCTTGCAGCAGGGGAGGTTATACAGTTGCCGGGGAGAGAGGGTCAAGCCAAGAGGATATGTATCGATGGCACTGAGGAGCCCCGCTGGTGTCATGGAGCGCCTCATGGGCAGGATCGTCACGCGCAAAGAAGCGTTAGACATGGTACGCTAGATTGTATACAATGCGACCCCTTTCCAAGATGCTGGTTGTTACGGATGCGGCCAACTTGACCAGTCCAACTCTGAGGAGCCATTCAAGTCGAATGACCCATCAACATCGCTGGCTGGGGAGCCTGACACAGGCTACGTGACACCTCAAGTCAGGTGAATCGCAAGATTGATACGGTTGATCAGATGGGCGGGAGAACATTCTCAAATCTCAGTGCGTCGATCGTTTCGACCCTGAAAGAACGGATCATTCGTTGGCAATACCCGCCGGAACACCGGCTTACCGAAGCAGACCTCTGCCAGAAATTCGGTGTCAGCCGCAGTCCCGTGCGGGAGGCCCTCCGGATACTGGCGACGGATGGCTTCGTCAAAAAAATGCCCAATCGGGGCTACGCGGTCAAGCAGTACAATCTTCGCGAGATCGAGGAGCTCTATGAAGTTCGCTTGGCTCTGGAGCTATTTGTCGTCGAATCCTTAGCGAGGCGGGGCATGCCGAAGAAGGATGAAATCAATGCGCTTAGGCGTACATGGACTAGTGTGCTGAACGGAACTTCGAAGAAGGATGAGGAACTCGCCCTGCTGGACACACAGTTTCACGAATCGCTCGCTCATGCAACAGGAAACAAGTCTCTCTTGCGGCAACTTCGCGCCATCAACGAGCGGTTGATGCTTTTTCGCATGATAGATTTCGGCAGGGCACACAGGGCTGAGAGCACATGCCACCAACACCTGGAAATCCTTCGATGTATCGCAGCCAAGGATATACCAGGTGCGCGCAAGGCCATGCAACGAAATATCGAAGAGGGCCGGAACAACGTCCATACAGCGATCAAGGATGCGCTGGCCAGAGCCTATTCATTGTAGGATATTCCATTCTCTGCCATCATCCCTGCGATCCGGGGAACCTTCAGGCTGCATCCCGCCTCCTTGCCCGCTGTTACCCAGTGAATCTCATTGCAAACAGGTGTAATGTCGCCGGGTGATCGGAGTGCATACAATGCGTCTCAATGCTCTTTCGGCCGGCGTTGAGGCACCGACCGTGAACTTCAGCGGGGCTATTCACAGTATTTTCCACCGTGCTTGTAACGTCAGTCTTGAAAGCGGTGAATTACTCACCCTTGTTTCATCAGAGAAAGGCAATGTCCCGCACGGTATCCGCTTAGGGACCCCACCCAGGTTTACATTTCTGCATCAGCTCCGGCTTGGACAAGCGGTCGCTTGTCGAGGAGGAATTTTCCGCGTCAGCGGGTCCGATCTGTCCGTCGATCTGCGAACAGCAAGCCGCTGGCACATCGATCTCAAAGGATTGCGGGTCGACCTTCATCGGCGCGACACTGCTCAGGCGTGGGTGGTCGCCTGGCTGGAACTGGAGAAACATCGACGCAGGAACGGAATATCCGCAATGATTGCGGCGATTCCTGTGCCAAGACAGAATCCCATAATATCGCCTCTGATAAAGACACTCGTCAGAAGGTCGGTTCAAACCATCCCGGCTTTGATAGGCGCGACACGCACTTTTCAGGCTGAAGGCGCCATCACCGCCATGAGGCCTTTGATCGGGCTGGGACCTGGCTTGACCCCTTCGGGCGATGATTTTATTGTGGGGTATCTGGCTGGATTGTGGAGTACGACGGGCGGTGATTCATGCCGATTGAGGTTCATGTCATCCGTGGGTAGGTGGCTGTCTCAGGCCGCAGCAGGCACCAACACAATCAGCCGCACCCACATTAGATCTGCGGTCAACGGCAATGTCTCTGAGCCGATTGCGACTCTGGCGGAACACTTTCGGCAGGAAAAAAACATGGACATCGTTCGAGAAGCGACAAGGAGCGCCCTACAGGTGGGCAACACCTCAGGGACCGAAGGCGTCCTGGGGTTGTTGCTTGGCTGTATCCCCTGGGCGGGACCTTACCCACCAACGTAAGTGTTCAAATCGAGCACTGGACCGGTTCATCGGGCTCTTTTCTCCCATTACGTCCGCCACCGTGTAGGTCGCACGGATCATGGGCATCGATCGCCGTAGCGAATCTCGAGTCTATCGAGGTATCCACCAGCGATTTGCCATAGATCTGTAGATCTGTGAGCGGTGTGCTCCGTTGCGAGGCGAGGAGGACCCAAGCCGTACTTTACTCTTGACTTGGTATACAACTTAGTGTTCAAGTTGGCGCTCGCGAAATCGGCACTGCATCACAAGACTAAAAAGCTGGAAATCTCTCGCTGGGGCGGGCTGTGCAGTCGCCCCAGTCGAGACAGCACGCTTCAGGAATTGACGTTCGCCCGATAGGCCACCGGCGGGAAGTTCCCAACCCCCTGACGGTCAGCGACACGAACCGGCCAAGGCGAAGATGTCTTGGGGAGGCCCTGAACATGGCCAGGGCGACCAAAGTACTCCGCAATTTCTATCGTGATTCGGTCTCGTTGATGCAACTCTCCTCCACGTTTGCCAAGTTGCCGGGTGTGGAACAAGCCTCGGCGATCATGGCCTCCGCGAACAACATCAGTCTGCTCAAAGAAGCAGGTTTGTTAATCGGAACTGTCGAAGCCGGTGCCAACGATCTGCTGATCGCGCTTCAGGGAGACGCCGATGCGCTAGACGCTGCACTCGCTGCGGCTGAGTCGGCGTTGTACCAGCCCGCCCCTTCTGTGACCGGAAATTGGAAATCGCGCAGCATGGCCCCCCGCAGTATAGAAATGGGGCTTGAGAATATGGTTGGTGCCAATCTGGCGTTAATCTCCACTCCCGGCGAATATGCCGCTGCCGAGGCGTTCAAGGCTCTGAATCTTGGTCTCAACGTGATGCTGTTCAGTGACAATGTCGAGTTGAAGGACGAGATTGCCCTAAAACGCTTCGCACAAGACCACGATCTTATCGTTATGGGACCGGATTGCGGAACCGCCATTATCAACGGGATTCCGCTCGCCTTCGCCAACGTCGTGAGACGCGGGGAGATTGGCGTCGTCGCTGCGTCGGGTACCGGTCTTCAACAGGTCACCTGCCTTATCGATCGATGGGGCAAGGGGATTTCCCAGGCGATCGGCACCGGAGGTCATGACTTACACAAAGAGGTAGGCGGCATTTCCATGCTCCAGGGGCTGAAGGCTTTGGCCGCCGATCAGTCCACCTCAGTCATTGTACTGATTTCCAAGCCACCGTCCCCGGAGGTTGCGGAACGTGTGCTGAAGGCTGCGGCCGGGACCGGAAAACCGGTGGTGGTGAATTTTCTTGGCGCGGCTCCTGAGGGTATCAGGCGACCGAATCTATATGCGGCTGGGACTCTCGAGGATGCGGCGGCTGCAGCAGTGGCACTCGCCGACGGCAAGCGCCCTGAGGAGAGCAGGCCGAAGCACCCGTTTTTTCCGATGCCCCCGAGGCTGGCCCCTGTGCAACGATACATTCGCGGTCTTTACAGTGGGGGGACATTCTGTTACGAAGCCTCACTCCTGCTGAAGAAAGACTTCGGGCAGGTCTACTCAAACACCGCTGTGGATCACGAAGACCGTCTGGGTGATGTCTGGACCAGCCGGGGGCATACCGTCATCGATCTGGGCGACGATCTCTTCACACGAGGGCGCCCCCATCCGATGATCGATCACCGACTACGCAATGAACGAATCCTTAAAGAAGCCCGGGATCCCGAGGTGGCTGTGATTCTATGTGACGTGGTGCTGGGACACGGCTCTCATCCGGATCCGGCGAGCGAAATGGTGCCGGTGATTCAAGAGGCGAAAGATTCTGCGGACAAGGCGGGCAGGCATCTGGTCGTTGTCGGATTTGTTTGTGGCACTTCATCGGACCCGCAGAATCTATCTAAACAGGAAGCCGCCTTGCGGGAGGTGGGAGTGATCCTGGCCGAAAGCAATGCCCAGGCTGTGCGTATGGCGATGGCCATTGCCTTAGGGGCTGGGACAGTTGAGGGAATGTCGTGATACAGGCCCTGTTTCAGGGGAAATTGCAGGTGTTGAACGTCGGCCTATCATCGTTTGCCGAATCGATCGCCAGCGCTGGCGGAACGGTGCTGCAGGTGGAGTGGGCGCCACCTGCGGAGGGGAATCAGAACGTCTGTCGCGAATTGGCCCAGCTTGTGAATTTTCCCGCCGTCGAGGCGGCCAACCAACAGGCCTTTGAATCATACCTGTCAGCCCAGCCGGTCCTTCGCGGCATCGGGGTTGCCGGCAAGGTACTGCCCAACATGGCGGACCGCATGATCCTGCACGGTGGTCCTCCCATTTCCTGGGAAGACAT
>JBQTHY010000306.1:0-4233 GCA_052389395.1 Nitrospiraceae bacterium
CGCCAGCCCCTTCTCCGCGCAGATCTTCGTCAAGGCACTCGTCAGCGTCGTCTTCCCGTGGTCCACGTGCCCGATCGTCCCAATGTTCACGTGCGGCTTCTTCCGCTCAAATTTCGCCTTCGCCATACGTCGCTCCTTTTTCTAGAAAACCTAACAGGCAGCATCCCGTCTCGCTCGTTGCTCTAGCGCTCCGGGTCGAGCTAGCTTTCAAAGCCTCTTGAGGTACAATCTCATCCGCGCCGGTTGATCCAAGGGCATGGCCCAAGCGAAGCGTGGTCTGGAGCCCACGACGCGGATCGAACGCGTGACCTCGTCCTTACCAAGGACGTGCTCTACCAACTGAGCTACGTGGGCGTTCCTCGTTAATCGTGAACCGCTATTGGTCAATCGCAAAATACCTTTTCAGACAGCTTTACTGGCCCGTCGCTTCACGTTTCACGAATACCGCTTCACGCCCCCATTTGGAGCGGGCGATGGGATTTGAACCACACTCCGTAGCCGACTCGATCCTGAGTCTCATCTCGTCGGCTCCCACGGAGGGGGCCTGCCCCCTCGTGTACTCCCCACGAAAGGGGCTCACCCCTTTCGTAATCCCCACTGTCGTGGGTTCAAAGCATCGCAGCCGACGTTTCCGCACTCACGCCTTCGTTTGGAGCGGGCGATGGGATTTGAACCCACGACAGCCAGCTTGGAAGGCTGGAACTCTACCACTGAGCTACGCCCGCCCGTGTGAAATTGTCCGATTTGCTGATTTGGTGATTTGCAGATTGGATGCATCAGAGCATTGAAAATCACACAATCACCAGATCACTCAATCAAGCAATTCCTGCATGGTGGGCAGGCAAGGATTTGAACCTTGGAAGACATAAGCCAGCAGATTTACAGTCTGCCCCCTTTGGCCACTTGGGTACCTGCCCGCGCTGTTCCCCTCTGCCACGAAATCAAAAACTCACGATGGATTCAGAACATGTTCACTCGAACAGCGACTAGAAGAAGAGTATGCTACTCCGCCCCCAGCTTACCCTCCTCCTCACTTCCGAGTAGGATTCGCTGATGTGCTCGGGATGGACGAAATTAGGAAATGCTCGATTCTATTGATGAAGTTGTCTTATGTCAAGAGGGGAATGGACCCTGCGCAGATTTTTTTCTTACGCCCCATCGGAGCCTAGCAGGTCGATTTCTGCTTTGAGAACAGCGCCAGACCAGGACGTTTTTCCAGTTGGTCAATAAATTTATCAGAAAAACCAAGCACTTGCTTCATCAAAACCACCGCCTCTTGCCATGAAAGCTGCGACTGCATGGCAAGAAATCTCTTCTGAGTCAGTCGTCGTTCATCGGGATCTTCGGGAACATAGTACCCTCGAAGTTCACCTTCCTGAAAAGCCACCTCAAGGCGCTGCATCCATTGGTCTGCCTGACGCTGCTGCCGGATAGAGCCCTCGCTCTTGTGCTGCACTTCAAGCTGAGTCCAGATTGCCCAGCCGACAAAGACAGCCCAAGTTTCGTTCAACGCTTCCCATGACTCTGATTCTGCCAAGTATCGCGATTCCGTCTGATTCCTCCGCTGCGCAACCGGCGTGATCGAAACTTCCCCATACCGGCAGGCTTGCTCCTTCCGCGCAAAGCCCATCAGGCCTTTCAATTTACCACCGACCTCCGACGGCTGCTCGCCCCGCACAGCCAGATAATCCATGTAGGCATGGAACAGCTCGTGGTAGAGGACTTCCAGTTCTTTATGCGTCATCATGGTGAGCGGCTTGAGCATCCCACCAGCAGCGTTGAAGGACAACGAGCGATTGAGGATCATTCGATGCTCGCGAGGGTGGTACTCCGCGGCGTAGGTTTGCAGGTCGTCGAATTCAAATTGAACAAATTCCGGGGGGATCTCCTTCAAAAACGTCGTCGGCACATCGAGCTGGTCCGCCTCAGCCAGAAGACGCTCCCAGTTCCGACCTGAGGCCGTCGCTCCGTCCTCAGCCAGAACCGCCTCAACCTCCGCGAGGCCGATCGCACAACAGAAACAGAACATCCAAGTAACACGAATCCCTAACAAGGTCATAGCATCACTAAACCGGCAGAACACATCGTTGCATCTTCATTCGGGACGGAGGAGCGTGCGCGATCTAGTCTTCCTGATAGCGGGAGGAACCCTCATCTCCTTGTCCGCCTTCCTCGACCAGCGCGAGCGTATCAACGAAATCCGAGGAGACATGGTCAAGGAACCGAGAAGGTTTCGAGAGGAGCATCCCGCTGGTTTTATCGTAGACGTTGATGGGGTACGTCAAGAACAAATACCGCTTGGCCCTTGTGACGGCCACATAGAGCAGCCGTCGTTCCTCTTCCAATTCGTCGTCAGTAATAAAGGAATAGGCCGACGGAAACCTTCCGTCGACCAACCAGATCACAAATACACATTGCCACTCCAGCCCTTTCGCCGAATGAATCGTAGATAAGACGAGCCGTTCGTCGTCGCGATCGGACGCTCCGACATCCACCACGCTGCTATCGGGCGGTTCCAGCGCCAAATCGGCAAGAAATTCCTCGACGGCGGGATAGCCTTCGGCGATGGTGTGGAGATGATCCAGATCCCTCATGCGCTTGGGATAATCGTCGTATTGTTCTTTGAGTATCGGGAGGTAGTATTCGAAGATATGACTTACTTGATGTTCCGGCTGCCGATAATCGTCGCCGGCTAAACGCTCCAGCGTGTTTGCCAGGTTCTTGAGCCCCTGCCCTGATCGGCCGTTCACCCCCCGTAAGACATCAAATGGCTGTTCGGATTTCACGATCGCAGCGAGCAGGTCCCGCGCCTTCTTCGGCCCGACACCCTCGACCAGCATGAGGACACGATGCCAGCTGACGGTATCAAGCGGATTGGCAACCACCCTCACATGCGCGAGCAGATCTTTGACATGAGCCGTCTCGATAAATTTTACCCCCCCACGTTTAATGAAGGGCAACTCCGTGCGGGAGAGTTCAATTTCAAGATCAAACGAATGGAAGCTGGACCGAAACAGGACCGCCACCTCGCCCAGCGGAACCCCTTCCTCACGGAGTTCGAGAATCTTTTGCGCAATGAACCGCGACTGCGCATTTTCCCCGCCTGCTTCCACCAGGGCTGGCAACGGCCCATCGACCTTCCTGGTGAAGAGGTGCTTCGTGTACTTTTCCGCCGCCTCTTCGATAATGCAATTCGCGAGGTTCAGAATAGGCTGCGTGCTGCGATAGTTTTCTTCCAGTTTGTAAATCGTCGTGCCGGGAAAGAGAACCGGGAACTCCATAATATTCTTAAATGTCGCCCCGCGGAACGCATAGATGGACTGGGAATCGTCGCCGACCACCATCACATTGTTGTGCGTGGTCGCCAACTGCCGAATCACCTCCGCCTGCAACCGATTCGTATCCTGGTATTCATCCACGAGGATATAGCGATACTGGCGGGAAATCGCCGTGCGGGCTGATTCGTCCTGCAGGAGCAATTGCCGCAGCATGACGAGCAGATCATCGTAATCCAACAACTGCTTGTCACGCTTCGCGGCTTGATAGGCTTTCTGCAGCCGAACCAAGTCCTCTCTATGGTCGGCAAAATGACTGAACTCCTCAAGGACGATCTCGTCGAGACTGCGGAGCGTGTTCTCACTCTTGCTCACCATCTCCATGATCGTCCCCTTGCGGGGAAAGCGCTTGTCTTTTTCATTGAGCCCCAGCTGCGACCGAACGAGCGCGATTAAATCTTCCGCGTCGCCGCGATCCAGAATCGTGAAGCCCGGTTCGATCCCGATGGCCCGGCCATAGCGGCGCAAGAGCACGTTAGCCACGGAGTGAAACGTTCCGCCGAAGACCCGATGGCTTCGGGCACCGATCAGGTCACCGGCTCGGTCCAGCATTTCCTGCGCGGACCTGCGCGTGAACGTGAGCAACAGAATGTTCGAGGGATCGACGCCGGAATCAATCAGATAGGCCACGCGATAGACCAGCGCCCGCGTCTTGCCGCTTCCGGCGCCGGCAATCACGAGCGCTGGACCGTCTCCGGCCGTGACTGCCGCCAGCTGTTGCTGGTTCAACGCTGCCGGATAGTCGATGGACAGTTTGCGCGTAGCCCGCTCATCATAGGACCGTTTGAGTACGTAGGTTCTGGTTTCTCGTTCCATAGAGATGAGTGAAGGAGTAGTCGGGCAGTCTGGTCAATCAGCGGAATCGCTGTATACCATACTCACCTCCGCCCTTTCAAAG
>JBQTHY010000307.1:0-4013 GCA_052389395.1 Nitrospiraceae bacterium
TCGATCCAGCCGCTCGAGTTCCTGCCGGGGTACGCCGAGCAGTTCCAGACGGTTCTTCGTCTCATGCGCTTCGGCTTGCGCCGTCTGCATTGCGGCCTCGCGGCGTAACAGCTCTGCCAGGCTCACAACCTTGTGCTGGTACAGATCTTTGGCCCGCCCATGCGCAAGTTCCGCTTCGTGTAGTCTTGCGGCGGCCTTCAGGTAGCCCCCCTCCGCCACACCGAGATCCATACTGTGGAGCATCGCCAGCAGGGTACCTTTTTTCACATCCTGGCCGACATCCACATAGACCTTCGCGACACGGCCACGGATCAGGGTGGTAACCTCGGCCAATTCGTTTTCATTGGCCTGGACGGTTGCAGGGAACTCACGATGCGCAAGGAGCTGTCCCCGCGAGACCGGCACGACTTCGAGAGCCATCCGGGAAGACTCTTCAGGCGTCAGGCGCAAGAGGCTCGACTGGGAGGAGGCCGAAATGGGTTTGGCAGCGGAGGGCTCCTCCGGTTTATTTCCGCAGGCGACGATCCCGACCGCAATCCCGCAGCCGACAACCCCCATCATAAGGTGATGAATCCGAGCCCTTCTTGCTCTTCCCTTCATCCGTCCTTCATTCATGCCGTGCGCTCCAAGGATTCAAGATTCGCCGTCGGGCAGACCACATCTCCTAAGAAGAGACCAGCATGCAGCATGCCTGGTAAAATTCCGCATATTCAAGGTGAAACCTGGTCCGTTCGTGGCCTATTGCCCCGCCGCCGACTGCGAAGCGTGGTGAAATGCAACAGTAGATTGGGATCGCTATGCTCCTGATGCCGTTCCCACTGCGATATCACATTCTGTCTAAGTAAATAGACAAGCTTGGGGATATTCTCCTCATCCTTCCGATTCCTCGCAACGGAAGCGCCACGGAAGCCATTCATTATGCAGCGTTTACAAGATTCCTAGCCTGCTGCGAACTAAGCATGCTTGTTGCGTCATTACTGTGCAGAGTCGAGAGGAGAAATGGTGCGCGTTTTCACAAAACTGGATGGGGGCGAAATCCTCCCGCAAAACAAGAACTGTGAAACAAGTACGCGTCCCATAAAATCTCCGACAGGGATAGGTGGCAGAAACGATCACGGAGTTGCGTAACCGTTCGGACGAAAGGAGTAGTCATGGAGAGTATGCTCTGGTTATTCATAGGCGTGTTTGTTGCGATCGGGATCGCTGGTTATGTCGTTTACAGGATGAGCGAATGAACCGCCGCACAGGGGACCGGTAGATTCCCGTTTCGTGACGCGACCTCGTAGGTCATGAAGCGTCTGAACGGAACACAAGATGTGCTTCCTGAGGGCGGCGTTACTTTCTCGTCGTGAGCCCCCACCGCCGCGCCGGAGTGGGTAGAGTGCGGCTCCATCCGGGTCGTCCGGTTTCACGGATGCCAACGGACGACACAACCATCAGCCTGGCGAGCGGATCACAGTCAGCATCGGCAAAGGGACGATGTGATCACCGTGCCAATTCGCCAGTGATCACGGCATTCGTGGTCGTTGGAGCAACCAAGCTGGTCGTCCTCCTGTCGTAAGCTCGTCTCAATCGCGGTTGAATCTCGGAGAAGAAATTCCACTGGTCAGAATCCACTTCAGCTTCCTGTGACGATGTCCGCGGGTCTCCCGAAGCCGCGGAATTTTTCCGACCTAAAGATCAACATCTTCATCCAGACGGCCCCGCAGCCGGCTGGACTCATACTGGTCTCTGAAGCGAACGCCACAACACATTTCCAAACACAATTCTCGACAGGGTTACCAGCAGGGCGAAGTCTCAAACTGCCCACGGGGTGAAAGATGCCCCGAACCGTAATAAATAATTGTTTGGCGAATGGGCCAACTTTTGCTACAGTGCGGGTCCGTCCCTCAGGCTGGGTCCGGAGTCAATCGAGGCAAGGCATCCAGGAATGTCGAGCAAGACAGACGACGCAACGACCGAGCAGAGAGGAACGAAATACGCATTTCTTCTTGTCGTTGGGCTGCTGTGGCTCACCGGCTGTGCCGTCCGACCAGGCTCGGCAACCTTGCCGACCCTCCAGGTTGAGCCCAAGACAGCACCGATCCTTGTCGCCCAGGCATCTTCCCCCACCTCCCCCCCGGCCTCCGCGAATGACCAGACTCCAGAGGAGCCGTTCGATCCCTTTGCCAAACCAGGCGAAACTGGGGTCGAGGAGTACGATCCGTGGGAGCCACTCAATACAAAAGTCTTTGAATTCAACCGGCAGGTCGACCGCTGGGTGCTCAAGCCGGTGGCGACAGCCTATAATTTCATCATGCCGAATCAGGTTCAGATCGGTATCAGCAATTTCTTCTATAATCTTCGCTTTACGCCTCGATTCTTGAACAATATTTTTCAGGGAAAGATTAAGGGGGCGGGGATCGAAGTCGGACGATTTCTTGTCAACACGACGGTGGGGGTCGCCGGATTCATCGATGTGGCGCAGCACCTCGATCTGAACACGCCGGAGGAAGACACAGGCCAGACGCTCGGCTTCTATGGGGTCAAACCTGGCCCCTATCTGGTGGTGCCCCTGATGCAACCCTTCACGGTTCGGGACCTTGCCGGGTATGTCGGGGATATCTTTTTGAATCCAATAAACTGGCTGGTCTTGCCGATCATCGAAGTGAGCAGCATTCCTTCAGTAATTCCCCACAAGAACCGGGTCACCTCTTCGCTCATCCAGATCAGCGGCCGCATCACAGAAATCGTGAACGACCGTTCGTTGAACCTTGAGAAGTATCAGGGTGTTGAAGAGGCCACGCTCGATCTCTATAGTGCCGTCCGTAATGCCTACCTCCAAAAGCGGGCCCGCGCTATTCAGGAATAGGGAAGATCGTCACTGGTCATTAGGGCTAGGGCCGTGACGCCACCTCTATGCCGCTTGGGACCGCCCGGCCCCAGAGCGTCATGTGTTTGGAGCGGAATTTCCAGAAGGTCTGTGGCATCGCAGTCGCCACGATTTTTTAGGGAACGGCACGACTTTCTTCTTCTGAATGTCATTGGATTCACGGAAGGAAGCAGGACTGGCTCGGCGCTGGCTGGTTAACTACAGATCGATAATGTGGGGCTCAGGAATCGCATCTCGTCTTCAGATTCCGGCACTCCACGAGATGCAGGGCCGAGTCACGAAACGAGAATCTAACGGTCCCCTGTGCGCTGGTTCACTGGCTCTTCTTGTAAACGACGATACCAATGATCCCAAGCGCAATCATCACAGCCGCGAACACTGCAAAGGTAGGATCCATGCCTACTCCTTTCGTTCGAGCCGTTACGAAACGAGGTGTACACCATAGGGTTTAATCCACTTTTCTTACTGTATTCCTGGCAAGAGGCACTGTCAAGCGTCTTCCGTGACAGACGTTCAGCGGGATCCCGCAGGAGCTTTGCTTGACCGAGTACTTCAACAAACATTAATCCCTCAGCGCAAGAATCGACTTTGTCCCGACCGTACCAACCCAGACGTGTGCCCTCCCGCTCTACTGGTATTGATCTTGCGACTTATCCGGGAAAACGCTTGGAGAAACATAAGGATATGGACCATTTCCCAAAAACTCTCAGAGGCAGTTATGCCCCTGATTCTCTCTCCATCAAGCAAAGATTGAGCTCTCGGTTTCGTCGGACGGCTTAAGGCGCATCACCTTTCTCGTAAGGCGGATGCCGCTCGAACGGGCAGCGCGCAGAATGTTCCGACGTATCGCCGCCGGCAAGGCTTCCGGAACGTACACTCCAGCAAGTTCGCGCGGCATGTGATTCACAAAAATGGCGGTGAGGTGTGCGGCCCCCCAGGCAATAGGTGTATAGAAGAGCCTGCGTCTCCTTAGCTCGAACAGCGAGGGAAACATGGCATCCCAGCGAACGAGGAGTGGACGCCCGCGCTTGTGCCCATACACCAAGACCGAGAGGGCAAAGCGAGCGTTGCGCAGGATACCTCGCCGCACCAGCCTGGTCATCGCCCGAGGGGTCGGCGTCGCTGGGAATCGCACCGCGAC
>JBQTHY010000308.1:0-10013 GCA_052389395.1 Nitrospiraceae bacterium
CTTATCTGAGGGAAATTGAGTAGGGCGACGGTCACCGGGCCCTTCGTACCACCCGCTGATGAGGGTACCTTCCTCAAAGTAGAGATAGCGGTGCTTCACGACTGCTGAACTTTCCCAGTCTTCAAAAATCCATTCTTCCCGCCGTAAGCCGTCTTTCGTGAAGGAAGTATTGATTGTCTGAGGGCCTCCCCAGGCCTGCAGGACCTGTTCCTTGGACATGCCGACCATAACGCGACGCTGCTCAATGTGCTTCTGGAAATCTGGGTCTCGGAGTTGCACGATCATGGGCCACACGACCATCAGGATCAAGAACAGCACAAGGCCTGTGTAAATAGTGATCCGTATCGGGCGATGGCGAATGAATGACGGTTCTTTCTCGGAGAGCTCTATTCCCGGCTGGCCGGCAAGGGGTTGTTCCATGCT
This sequence comes from Nitrospiraceae bacterium, assembly GCA_052389395.1. Lineage (GTDB taxonomy): Bacteria > Nitrospirota > Nitrospiria > Nitrospirales > Nitrospiraceae > Nitrospira_D. Next base: position 424 of record JBQTHY010000308.1, read on the forward strand.
CTTTTTTGCTTCCTAGTTGAGCGAATGCATGCTAACAAGGGGGGTGAGGCGAGTCAAGGGAAGAGGGCTTGTTCTTCTGACATTTCATAGGGATACAGCGACCTGTATACTTAGGGCGAGAGGTTGGATATGAGAGGTAGATCAAAAAAAGAAGTCATGGCACACCACTGGGTGCGGACCGCTCGAGTAGGATTCTGTGGGCTTTTCTTCGGGAGTCTCCTCCTGTATGGCGTTGGTGAGGGGAGCCTCACCGTTTCTGTCGCCGATGCTGTCAAGATCTATTCCTACATTGACGATCAAGGAAACCCTGTCTATACCGATGCGCCGGAAACGATCCCCGAGAAGTATCGAGCAAAGGTCAAGACGCATGAACAGCCGGCCCCTCCTACCCAAACGCCTTCAGTCGTAGGGTCTGTGCAAAATACGGTGCGCGAGCAGATGCAGAAAGTTGGGTTTTCTATGCCGTCGTTCAAACTGGGGGAGATTCAATTCTCGGCTTTGAGTTCCACTCAGTCGCGCATTCTCACCTATGCGGGGGGAATAGCCTTGGTGTTGCTCGTGATCATGTATCTCAGCAAAAACAATCTCACTCGGATGTTGGGTTTCTGCCTGCTCATCCTCCTAGGAATCGGTGCACCGGTCCTCATGTATGTCAGTGAGGACGGACCAATGGACTCGATGAAAAAGAAAGCGAGTGAAGTGGGCCAGGCCCAACATAACCGTCTCCAGCAAGCCTCGCCATAGTTCTATCGCCTTAAACCAGCAGGACCCAGCGACCTCCCTACTCTGCGTACTTGGGGAGAGGAATTTGCTTCGCGGGTGTGGTTGGCTGGTGCAGCTGTTGAGTATATTCAGGAGAGAATGGATTCAGAATCGCTTCGTGCGTAAGGTGCTGTCGGAGTCTCACGAATTGCAGACTTTGCGCGCCGATTTCGACCCGGTCGATCATCACTTTCATGGTGAGCGGCTCGGGGAATCCCTGTAACGAAAACAATTGATAGGTCAGTGTCCAGTCCAGCTGGTCTTTTCCCCTCTCCTTGACGATGAAGCGGGCTACAGGCGAGGGTGTGCCTTTGAACAACAGCACCCAGATGTTCGATCGGAACGCGGGGCTGGCTGGTTCGGCTGAGGGATGGAATTCAGGAATCAACGAAGGAAGTCGGGCAATCGGCACGGCGGGAGAGAGTTCGATATCGACCAGCCGAACAAACAGGGGCCGGTTCTCATTCACGACGTTCGGGTTGACGGCATAGCTGAACGAGTAACGGATGTCGATACCGTCCCGCTTGAACGTGTATACGTCCTCTCCGTTTTCGGGTGATACCAAGTTGATGTATTGAGACCGATCGGTGATCGGGTAATAGGTGAAGACGCGCAGGGCAGATTGGCGAGTCCGGACGGCCTGGGGCATGCCCAGCATGTCGTGCAGTTCTTCTCGTGTCAGCCCAAGTAACCCGTCTTCGAAATAGGGAGCAGCACTGAGATACAACGGGAATGACCAGGAGACAAGTAGCAAAAGGACGGCAGTGAGAAGGGCTGAACGCGCAAAGTCGAGGCGCAATTGATTCCTCCTCACGATCGGAGGCCATGGTATCGATGGACCCACAGCGATGTCAAGGAAGCCGCGGCCGGCTTGCCGGCTCAAATTGCTTCCAGTATGATCGCGGGCAGGTTATGGCGACCCGTAGGAGTATGCTGAGTTGACCATGAAGGGAAAGAAGAAATCTCAGATAGAAGCCCTGCTCGAGGAGCGCATTCTCATCCTCGACGGGGCTATGGGGACCATGATCCAGCAGCGCAAGCTGGATGAGGCAACCTTTCGCGGTGAGCGCTTCAAGGATTGGAAGAAAGACCTTAGAGGGCTCAACGATCTGTTGAATATCACCCAGCCAGCCATCATCGAAGACATCCATCGTCAGTATCTCCAAGCTGGCGCCGACATCGTCGAAACGAATACCTTCAACTCCCAGGCGATATCCCTTTCGGACTACCACATGGAGTCGTTGGGTTATGAGCTGTCAAAAGCTGGGGCCGAATGTGCGAAGCGGGCGATAGAGGCAACGCAAGCCGAACACCCTGGCCAGTGCTGTTTCGTGGCTGGCGCAATCGGGCCGACGACAAAAACATCCTCGATCTCGACTGATGTCAATAACCCAGGCGCCAGGGGGATCACCTACGAAGAACTGGTCCGGGCCTATTACGATCAAGCGCGCGGCTTGCTCGACGGCGGGGCCGACATCCTCTTAGTCGAAACGATTTTCGATACGCTGAACGCTAAAGCTGCCTTCTTCGCCATCGAGACATTGCTGGCCGAACGCAAGCTCAGTGTGCCACTGATGGCCTCGGTGACCTTCATCCAAGCGGGTAGCAACCGCGGCGTGACTGGCCAAACGGTCGAAGCCTTCTGGAATTCTATTTCCCACGTGCCGCTTCTGAGCGTGGGGATGAACTGTGCGCTGGGGCCGAAAGAAATGCGGCCCTTGATCGAGGAACTGTCGCAGATCGCGCCGATCAACATCAGCAGCCATCCGAACGCGGGGTTGCCTGATCCATTATTGCCGACAGGTTTTCCCGAGACACCGATATCGTTCGCGCAGCAATTGCGTGAATGGGCGCAGAACGGCTGGCTGAATATTGTCGGTGGCTGCTGTGGGACGACTCCGGCCCACATCAAGCTGATCGCCGAATCCGTTCAGGGCCTGAAACCGCATGTGCCCGCGGCCGTCCAGCCTTATACCAGGTTGAGTGGTCTCGAAGCCGTGACGATCCGGCCCGAATCGAACTTCGTGAACATCGGCGAGCGGACGAACGTAACCGGTTCACCGGCCTTTGCCAAGTTGATCTTGACCGGCGATTATGAGGCGGCCCTCTCCGTGGCGCGTCAGCAAGTGGAAGGTGGGGCGCAGATAATCGACATCAATATGGATGAGGGGATGCTGGATTCGAAGGCGGCGATGGAGACATTTCTCCGTCTCGTTGCCTCGGAGCCTGATATTTGCAAAGTGCCCATCATGGTCGACAGCTCGAATTGGGAGGTGCTGGAGACGGGCCTCAAGAATATTCAAGGGAAGGCGATCGTCAACAGCATCAGTCTCAAAGAAGGAGAGAAGAAGTTCATCGAACAAGCGACGCTCGTTCGTCGGTACGGAGCCGCGGTCGTCGTCATGGCATTCGATGAACGGGGGCAAGCGGATACGCTAGAACGAAAGCAGGAGATCTGCGCTCGTTCGTACAAGATTCTGACTGAGCGGGTCGGTTTCCCGACGACCGATATTATCTTCGATCCGAATGTCCTGACTGTAGCGACGGGGATTGAGGAGCATAACAATTATGCCGTGAATTTCATCGAGGCAACTCGGTGGATCAAAGAGAACCTTCGGGGCGCGAAAGTCAGCGGCGGTATCAGCAATATCTCTTTTTCCTTCCGTGGCAACAACGCCGTGCGCGAAGCGATGCACGCGGCGTTTCTCTATCATGCCATCAAAGCCGGGCTCGACATGGGCATCGTGAATGCCGGTCAGCTGGCCGTCTATGAAGAGATTCCCAAAGATCTGCTGGAACTCGTGGAAGACGTGTTGTTGAATCGCCGGTCGGATGCCACTGAGCGGTTGGTGAACTTTGCTGAGACCGTCAAGCAGAAGGGCAAAGCGGTTCTGAGGGACGATGAGTGGAGAAATGGTACCATCGAAGAGCGGCTGTCCCATGCGCTGGTCAAAGGGATTACAGACTACATCGATCAGGATGTCGAAGAGGCCCGGCAGAAGTACGCCCAGCCGCTTGAGATCATCGAAGGGCCGCTGATGGTCGGCATGAACGTCGTGGGAGATCTCTTTGGCTCCGGCAAGATGTTCCTGCCGCAAGTGGTGAAGAGTGCCCGCGTGATGAAGAAAGCCGTCGCTTATCTCTTGCCTTTTATGGAGGAGGAGAAGCGACAATCCGGAGGCGCGAAATCACACGGCAAAGTCTTACTCGCGACCGTGAAGGGCGATGTGCATGACATCGGCAAGAATATCGTCGGCGTCGTGCTGGGCTGCAACAACTACGAGGTGATAGACCTTGGCGTCATGGTGCCCTGCGAGAAGATTCTCGCCACGGCGCGTGATCGGAATGCCGACATCATCGGCCTCAGCGGCCTCATTACGCCATCGCTCGATGAGATGGTCCATGTCGCCAAGGAGATGACGCGCGAAGGATTCGACGTTCCACTGCTGATCGGTGGCGCGACGACGAGCAAGGCCCATACGGCGGTGAAGATTGCGCCGTCTTACGAGCCGTCCGTGGTCCACGTGCTGGATGCGTCGCGAGCGGTCGGAGTGGTGGGCAATCTGATGAATACAGAGCAGAAGCCGGCCTTCGTTCAGCGTGTGCGGGATGACTACGATCGGGTGCGTCAGGCGCATCAGGATCGGGGGTCGAAGCCTGTCTTGTCGATCGCCCAGGCGCGAGCGAATCGCTTTAAGTCTGACTGGGCTCACGTCGAGATTCCAGTTCCGTCGTTTCTGGGGGTGCGCGTCATCAACGATCAGCCGTTGGGTGAATTGGTCCCCTTCATCGATTGGTCGCCATTCTTTCACACCTGGGAGCTGAAAGGGCGCTATCCCACAATTTTCGACGACGTGACAGTCGGTCCCAAAGCCAGGGAGTTGTATGATGATGCGCGCCGTTTGCTCGATCGGATCATACAGAAGAAGATTCTAACCGCAAAAGCAGCGTATGGATTCTTTACGGCCGCGAGCGTCGGTGACGATATCCAGCTATATACCGACGAGAGCATGAAAAAACCACTGACCATGATCCATACCCTGCGGCAGCAGTCCCAAAAACCCCAGGGTCAGCCGAATCTGGCGTTGGCCGACTTTGTCGCGCCTCAGGACTCAGGCCGACACGATCATATCGGCGCCTTTGCTGTGACCACCGGCCTCGGCCTGGATGATCTATGCCGGCAATTCGATAGGGACCACGACGACTTTAATTCCATCATGGCCAAAGCGTTGGCCGATCGGTTGGCTGAAGCATTCGCTGAGTACCTCCATAAGGTGGTGCGTGAAGAATGGGGGTATGGCAAGGGTGAGAAGCTGACGAACGATGATTTGATACGCGAGAAGTACCGTGGCATTCGTCCGGCTCCAGGCTACCCGGCTTGCCCCGACCACACAGAGAAGAGATTATTGTTCGATCTGCTCCAAGCAGAACAGAAGCTCGGTATGACCCTCACCGAGAGCTACGCCATGCTTCCGGCTGCTTCCGTGAGCGGCTTGTATTTTGCCCATCCTGAGGCGAGGTATTTTGCTGTTGGCAAGATCGGCAGAGATCAAGTCGAAGACTATGCCGACCGCAAGGGCATGGACCTCCGTACGATCGAACGCTGGCTGTCTCCAAATCTCAACTACGAGCCGTTATAACCGCAGTCGGTTACATCCCTGGTTCTGAAATACTCGCGGTAAACTGCAGGTCTGGACTTAGACCGCCGGCGTCAGCAGGTCATCGTGGATGTCGATAGTGGCGCTGCGCAGTCCCTGGACGATCCAGCGAAAGCGTTCTTCGGCCCAGGCGTTAAACGACTCTGCATCCGGAAACACGAGATCCCAAGCCTTGGCTGCATCCAGCAGAAGGAGGTGCTGCGGCTTGTCCTGGCCAGGAAATAGGACCACAAGCACGGCTGAATTGCCGGTGAGGCTGATATCGGTAAAGATGTGGAGCTTGGATGAGGAGGGCACGTTCACTTCACGTGAGGCTGCTTCAACGATAGGTTGGTACAGGCGTTGGAGGAATTGCGACGTAACTTCATGCGGATTGGTTGGCCCTAGTAAGCGTGGATTCGGCTTTTCACCGAACAGGTTTTCGGTGAGATAAGCGGCTGCTTCCCAGGTCGGCATGACGCCGGAGGTGACAAGCGCTTCACAGAGGTAGGCAATCCAATTTCTTGTCGACATCCGCTTGCGGACCGCAATCGTTTTCTTTGCCATGTAAGCCAATCCTTTCTTCACCATGCGTTGTGGTCGGTTGAGAGCCGTGTCTGTCAGCGGGACACTGCCGGTAGGTTGATGAAAGTATATCGGGGAGGGGGAAGGGGGTCAACGAAATGCAGGGAAATGGGCGAGCCTTTCCATCCGTTTGTTAAGAATCGTGGATGATGTTGCGTAGGGACCGGTCGGCGTACTGGTCGTGGATGCGCCTAATTTCGTCGGTGGAGGCGGTGAAGACATCAAGCAGCTCCGGATCGAAGTGCTTGCCACGATGCTTCAGCATGAGCTCAATAGCATGGCTAAGATCGAATGCCGGCTTGTAGACACGCTGGGTAGTCAGGGCGTCAAAGGCGTCGGCGATCGAGGCAATGCGGCCTTCAATGGGGATGGCCTCCCCCTTAAGCCCACGGGGATAGCCGGTGCCGTCAAATCTCTCGTGATGGGTGTAGGCGATCACCGCTGCGACTTTGAGGAGTTCAGCATCCGACCCGCTGAGGATGCGATAGCCGATCTCCGCATGCTGCGCGATCACTCCGAATTCTTCCTGGGTGAACTTGCCGGGCTTCAGCAAGACGTGGTCTGGGGTCCCGATCTTTCCGATATCGTGCATGGGGCTTGCTGTCCGTATGAGATCGCACCGCTCAGGCGAGAGGCCACACTTCTTGGCAAGCAGTTCGCAATAGTGGCTCATGCGCTGAATGTGTTGGGCAGTCGAGCTGTCACGAAACTCGGCGGCAATGGCCAGGCGCTGAATGGTTTCTTCGCGCGACAGGCGCAATTCTTTCTCGCTGCGCTCTAGCCAATCCAGGGCCTGTTGCAACGCTATGGTTCTGGTACGTACGACGTCCTCTAGCTTCTCTTGATGAAGGCGGTTTTCTATTTCGAGTCTTCGGCGCCGGAGGGCATTGGCCACATCGATCAGGACTTCATTCGACTCAAATGGCTTGACGATGTAACCGAATGCGCCCACGTCAAGGGCGGCATTAGCCAGGATCGAGCTATCGAGCCCCGTGACCATGATCACGGCAGTGTGGGGGCGTTGTGTGAGAATATTCCGCACCAAATCCATGCCGGACTCTCCGGGCATGTTCACGTCGCACAGCATCAATGCAAAAGGCTGCTCATCGAGTTTTTGGCGTGCCTCGCGCGCATGAGCTGCGAGGGCGGAGTTATAGCCATGGGTATCAAGGAGGTAGCCGAGTAGTCGCCTGACCGGTTCCTCATCGTCCACGACGAGTATGTTGCGGTTATCGAGCAGGGCTTGGTGCGAGTTCGGGTCCAGGAGCGTTTGCATGCGCCGTCTATTTCGCTGAATCGGAAGGTGAAGTCCTAGACTGTCTCTATCGGATGAATCGCTCTGGGCTAAAGTCCCGAAAGAACCCATGAGATATGTGCACCTTTTATGCCATTCGGCCATCTCTGAAACTGGCCGATGGCTATGAAAAAGCATCGTGCCATCTGGAAGCCGATGATGGCACGATTCGTCATCTCTGGCGAGGCTTTCATGAGTTTGCACCGAGGTAATGCCCGCATAGGTATCAACCTCAGTAACTGCCCGCGCGTCTGTGTGGTTGTACAGATTTCGTCGTAGCCACGTTCGTGTTTTGTACACCTGATGCGGGTGGGGCAGGAGTGAAAGCGCCTGTCTGCTCACTTCACGGGAGCCAACGGGTAGATCACCTTGTTTGCGCTTTCTCGTAGCCTCCACTATACTTCGACCCTCATATCAAGTGGGGAGTTTTGGGATGAGCGGGATCAAAGGATTGGTTCGCTTCGATGGGCGCCGGAAAGACCAAGTGCGTCCGGTCAAAGTGACCCGGAATTTTATTAAGCATGCAGAGGGGGCGGTGCTCATTGAAATGGGGGATACCAAAGTCATTTGCACCGCCTCGGTAGAAGAAAAAGTCCCGCCGTTCCTCAAAGGCAAAGGGACCGGGTGGGTGACAGCGGAATACTCGATGCTGCCGCGCGCAACCCATGAGCGATCGCCTCGAGAAGCGGTGAAGGGAAAGCAGGGTGGCAGGACCTTGGAAATTCAGCGTCTGGTGGGACGTGCCCTTCGTGCGGTGACCGACCTGTCCCAACTGGGTGAACGTTCTATCTTAATCGACTGCGATGTAATCCAAGCCGACGGGGGCACCAGAACGGCAGCGATTACGGGTGCCTTCATTGCCCTGGCCGATGCGTTTACGGTGCTCAAGAATAAAGACCTGATCAAGAAGCAACCGCTTACCGATTATCTTGCAGCCGTGAGTGTTGGCAAAGTCGGTGGTGAGGTCATGGTGGATCTGGCCTACACGGAGGATTCGATGGCAGAAGTGGACATGAATTTGGTGATGACCGGTCGCGGTCGGTACGTCGAGGTGCAGGGAACAGCAGAACGGACTCCGTTTGCGAAGCAGGACATGGACGAGTTTCTGGCGCTAGGGTGGCAGGCGATTCAACGATTGACCGGCATACAGAAAGACTTGATCGGCGAGCTTGAGTGAGGAACCGGTGTTGAAAGAAATCGTCCTTGCGACCCGCAATAGACACAAATCGGAGGAACTCGCCGCGTTGCTCGGGGGTCTGGGAATTCGGATCCGCACACTGGCTGATTTTCCCGCGGCCCCGGAAGTCGAAGAAGATGGCACGACATGCGAGGCCAACGCGATCAAGAAGTCTACGACGGTCGCTCGGGCGACGGGCCTGACGGCGATTGCGGATGATACGGGGCTGGAGGTCGATGCACTGGCCGGCCGGCCTGGTGTGTTGGCGGCTCGATATGCGGGTGAGCAGGCAACCTATGAGGACAACTGCCACAAGCTCTTGCAGGAGCTTGCCGGAGTTCCGCTGCTGAAGCGGACAGCGAGATTTCTGACGATTGCCGCGATCGCGTCTCCCAACGGCGACGTCCAGACCACGCGGGGGGTGCTGGAGGGACTGATCACGGAGGAATGCCGAGGAGAGCGCGGATTCGGCTACGATCCTGTGTTTCTGGTGCCTGAACTCGGAAAGACGTTGGCTGAATTGACTGCTGGGGAGAAGAATCTCATCAGTCATCGAGCGAAAGCGTTTGCTAAAATTCGGGAAATCCTTTGCGGCCACCTGGTGAATGTTGAATGAAGGATGGTGAATTGGAAATGAATGAAAACCGTACACTCATTTATCAGTTAACATTTTGCATTCTTGTGAATGTCGGGGCGTAGCGCAGCCCGGTAGCGCGCCTGCTTTGGGAGCAGGATGTCGGAGGTTCAAATCCTCTCGCCCCGACCATACCGCACTTCGTGTGAGCCTCGTGCGGTTTATCGTTTTATCGTGACGACGCACGCGGATAAAACCCTCCAGTAGTTCTTCTTTCAACACCAATCCAAGCTCGCTCGCGCCGTCGGTCAGCGCCCGTAACTCATAACTCCTACGAGAGCGTCCGTAGCTCACTTGGATTGAGCAGCAGCCTTTAAGCGCGATTGAGGGAGGGGGAGAGACGGGGTGATCCGGACAGGCACGAGCTGAGGGTGGGGTGATGCACCGACTCCGGATTGTAGGGTTTCAGGAAGGCTGCCGGAAGAGGCGAACTGAATGTATCCCCGGCCGTTTCTTGTATGAGAATAGAGAACGAAAACACGGCGGAGAGGGAATCATCGG
>JBQTHY010000309.1:0-4295 GCA_052389395.1 Nitrospiraceae bacterium
ATGAAGGCTGTGTTAGCTCTACTGCATTCACTCTGACCAACGGACCTTGTTCGACGATGGCTGACACCACCGCCCTCTATGCCTTTCGCTTTCCGGATGGGTCCGTGAGCCTGTACGTCGACGAGCAATACGCCAAGGATCGAGGCATTGATCCTGCCAATCTCGTGAGGGTCGAAATCCCTCGGGAAATGTTCATTAACGGCAGCGTGCAGGAAATACGCGAGTATGTGGCCGTCTACATCGAGATGCATCAACAGAAGACCGGCACCGCGTGATTGAGGCTGCCATGGCACAAACGCTCACGACTTCGCCCCTTACTACCGACGTGATTCAAGAGGTGATCTCTGGCCTCCCGGTTCAGGGACGTATCATGCTCCGGCTGCTGTTGATTCAGTACCTCGACGTGACACAGGATGAAATCCTGTTCATGGTTTCGGACCGGCCAGATCCCCGATGTGTCTCCGGCAAGAAACCCATTACCACCATGACTCAGGAGTCCATCACGGCGATGATCGATCGGCGGGATGAGTATCGCCGGCGCGCGCGACTTCGCCGAGAACGAACCTGGCTCCAATGTGCCGCGCTTAAGAAACTTGCCCAGACCGCTGAAGCGATGGCAGATCGTGCGGGTGCGCTGCTGGCCGCCCGTGGCGTTTCTGCCGGCACCATCGAGGACTTGAAATCCCAAGCTCGCGTGGCAGTCCCGCGTCCTGCGCTGCGCGTACTGGAAGAACGGTGGGAGAACAACGACATCTCTGCCGAAGAATACCAGAAGCATCGCCTTGCCATCGAGATGCAGACCCAACTACGCTTCGCCGAACGGTTCAGAAAACGGCTTGATCTCGCCGAGCGCGAGCGTCAGACATCCGACCAGACAACTCTGCAGGACCACGAGATCGGCCATATCTGGGGAATTCCAGCCGGGACGCTCGCGGCGCGCAAGGTAAAATTCCTGTCGCTGTATCTCAAGGCACTCCAAACCAAGTTGTCGGGAATCCCGTCCGCACCGAACGACCTCCCTCCGATCGATCTTTGGAAAGAAACGTTGGCGGTCCTCTCCCGCACCCCCATCGAGCGATCCATTGCGACCTATGACGGCCTTGAGCAGACCGAATCCGCCTTGATCGAAAAACTCACGGCTTACGTATCGATCGGTGTTCCTGAGACAATTGAAGTCAAGTTTTGGAATTCACTGGTCTATGGAGCCAGCTCTAATGCCATGCACAGTGAAACCACGCGCACGCTGTTCGGTCTGCAACGACTGGTTTCCATTCAGAGTGATTTTGACGCCAGCCCTGAATCCCTGGAAGAAGAGCTGCTCAAACGAACTGCGCCGACTCCGAAGGAGACGGCAGGGGCGGTCGAAGGCCCTGCTGAAGGCACTGAACCGGAACTGACTGATCTGCAGAAGCAAATTCTCCACAACTTCATCGGAGAAGATGTCAGCGGCAGAGCTTCAGATAAGTGGTAAGAGAATACTTTCTTGCCAATCGCGGTCGGTCCAGTATAATTTGGAATCATGATGAGCCAACCTATAATCCAATCTTGCTCGCGCACCCTGACCCTCGCTTTTCTCATCCTGCTCATCACGGGCCTCTCCACACCTCTCAGCATGACACCACCGGCAACGGCCTCTGGCTTACTCGAGATCGCGGAGCTTCTAGCGCATCCTGAGCAGTACGACCGTCAGGATGTCGTCGTCGTGGGAAAGGTGATGAACGTGCAATTGGCCATGAATCGCCAGGGACAGCCGGCGTATGGATTCCTGCTTCAGGGCCAGGGCGGTACGCTGAAAGTCATCAGTCTCGGCCAGGCGGAAGTCCGTGAAGGCGATCAAGTGATCGTTGAAGGAGTCTTCAGTCGCCTTCGCCAGGTCGGCCGCACCATTGTCTATAACGAGATCAGGGCCCTCTCTGTCAAGCCCTTGAATCGCTTGAATCCCGACCTCGTCGGATGACGCCCATCCCGTTTCTTCTGCGTCGCCTCACCCGCACCGGACGAGTCGGTTGCCTTTGCTCAATAAACTGTGAAGAATCCGCATCATGTCGTAAAGCCTGCATTCGTGCGTGACCAACTATAGCATTGCTGCGCTGAAATCACCTTCCCAACTCTGGCTCACAGGCTGCGCGACGCCTGCGCAAGGGGGGAATATCCAAATCAACAGAAAATGATTGGCAAATCAAAGGCCGCCGTGCTAGCGCTGGCGGAATATGGAACTGGCGGTGTATCACGAACAGGACCAACCCTTAGATCGAGCGGGGTTGATCCAGAAATATCTTGCGGTTCACTTCCGATTCGCCTTCGACCTCTCGAAACAGGAATTGGGGATCGGAAAACCCGCATCGCTCGCCACGATTCACTGAGGCAGCTTGAGGAACCAGGTAAGCACTTTGTCTGAGATCCGGTCAGGAAGCAGCTTCACCATCAGCGCTCGGAACTTGGCATCGGTTCCAACAAGATACCGCGTTTTCGGACGAGACGCTGTCAGCGCGCGTGCCACGACCTTCGCCACGACATCGGGAGAAATCGCCCGTTCAGCCGCCTTCCCGACGACCTTCCTCACCGCAGTGACCACAGCGCCATAGAGTGATCGAAGTTCCTCCGGCGTCGCAGCTTCCAGGTCAGCCGCCTCCTTGCCGGACTTGTCCCAGATCGGCGTCGCGATCGCGCCCGGCTCAACAATCGTGACCTGGACGCCCCACTGCTGTACCTCTAGTCGCAACGCATCGGTAATCGCCTCAAGCGCAAATTTTGAAGCTGAATAGGGCCACATCATAGGCATCGCCGAACGACCGGCGATCGAGCCCATATTCACAATGCGCCCGCGCGCCTGTCGTATCAGCGGGAGGAACACCTGCGTCATCGCCACCTGGCCAATGACATTGACCTCCAGCTGCCGCCGGAGATCGGGAATCGGCACCGCCTCCAACGGACCGACCACGGAGATACCAGCGTTGTTGATCAGCCCGAACAATCCGGCACTTCTAACCTTTTCCGCAACCATCACCTTAGCTTTCTGAATTGAGTTCGCATCCGTCACATTGAGCAGAAGAGGGCTCAACCGGTTCGAACCTCGCTGCTGGAGCACAATACCGTCCTGGATGTTCCGCACGCCCGCAAATACCGAGAAACCCAATCGGTCCAGATGGAGTGCGCAGGCCGCCCCGATTCCCGTCGATGCCCCGGTGATCACCACGGCTCTGTCCTGGCCAATCGACATAACGTGTCCCTTAGGTTAATCAGCTAAACGGGCAGACCATAGCAGCTTTGCGGCACAGGATCATCTCTGAGACGCGCCAAAGTCTCCTCCGGACGTTCAAGCCGGTTACGAAGACCTCCACAGCGTGCGACGGGCTACTCGATGAAAAAAGGAAATTTGAGAGGTTTTTCTCAAAGGACTATGGGCACGCGGCGCTCATCACGGGGGAACGAGACTTGCGATGGGCATTCGGTGGATACCGGTATCAGTCTTCAGCTATGATTAGGAACCAATTCATCAGGAAATACAATACCGTGGCGGTGTAGCTCAGTTGGCAGGGCAGCGGACAAATAAGCCGCGGGTTCCCCGTTCGATCCGAGTCACACCGTCACCAAAGATTCCGGCAACCGCTGGTGAGGACGTGAAGGTTTGCACAAGAAAACAACGGGTCGTGCGATCAATTCACCGCACGACCCGCGTAGGGAAATATAACGCTACGCTGTGAGAGCTACTCAGTCGCCGCCGACCTCACCCCTCGTTTCCACTATCAGGAATTCCCCCTTCATGTAGGTGTGAATAGCACCCCACATGGGAACTGTTTCGCTGATCCCGGTCGTCGGATCTGTACGAGACTCCTTCTTGAAATACAAGATCATGGTCTGCCCCGGTTCGAGACGGTAGGCCCTGAACGCTTTGCCCTTCGGACCTCTGATCTCCATACTATCTGTACCCGTGGTCCGTGATCGTGACCTCCATCTTCATCTCAGGATCTGCAGCCTGGACAATGGATCGCCCATCGAAGCCCACCACCGTCAAGGTTACCCCATAGTTAAAGGAACCAAGAACCCTTTTAATACACTTATCCTGCTCTTTATCACGCCCCCTTTGGATTGAAGTGAGCTCTTTTGACTCCCTACCCTTTGCTGAAGCGATGGCCTATCTGAAACTTACAGCCAGGTCACGCGTTCGGCCGGCCTGATGTAGATCGGCTCCTCGACCTGAATCCGCGCCACTTCCTTGCCCGATTTGTTGAAGCCCAGCACGGTATCGTTGTACATCTCGAACCGCTTCCCGTGGATCTGCGTTTCGAACACCT
>JBQTHY010000310.1:0-6853 GCA_052389395.1 Nitrospiraceae bacterium
TGTTCTCCGTTTGCTTCGTTATGTTTGTTGTTATAGGACACGATATCGTGCAGCGTGAATCCGTCGTGCGCCGTGATGAAATTGACGCTGGCGAAGGGGCGGCGTCCGCTCATGCTGTAGAGGTCGCTGCTGCCGGTCAATCGATAGGCGAGCTCAGCCACCTGGCCTCCATCACCTTTGACGTACCGGCGGATCGAGTCTCGATACTTGCCGTTCCATTCGGCCCAGCCGACGGGAAAATTCCCGACCTGGTAGCCGCCTTCCCCGACGTCCCACGGTTCCGCGATCAGTTTGGTCTGTGACAGGATGGGGTCTTGATGCAGGATATCGAAAAAGGCGCTCAGCCGGTCGACGGCATGCAGTTCCCGCGCGAGCGCGGAGGCTAGGTCGAAGCGGAACCCGTCCACGTGCATTTCCGTCACCCAATAGCGCAGGCTATCCATGACGAGCTGGAGGGTATGAGGATGCGTCACGTCGAGCGTGTTGCCGCAACCGGTGTAGTCTATGTAATACCGCCGGTCGTCCGTCACGAGACGGTAGTATGAGGCGTTGTCAATCCCGCGAAACGACAGTGTCGGACCCAGGTGATTTCCTTCGGCCGTATGGTTGTAGACCACGTCGAGAATGACTTCGATGCCCGCGCTGTGGAGCGTCTTCACCATGGTTTTGAATTCACGGACATGCCGTGCGCGCACCGGCGACACTGCATAGCGAATATCGGGAGAAAAGAATCCGATCGAATTGTAGCCCCAGTAGTTCGTCAGCCCTCGATCGGCCAGATGTTTGTCACGGACGAAATGGTGGACCGGCAGCAACTCAACGGCGGTTACCCCAAGATCAAGCAGATGGTCAACCACAGCGGGGGTGGTCAGGGCGGAATAGGTCCCGCGCATATGATCGGGCACATCGGGATGTCGCGCCGTGAACCCCTTGACGTGCACTTCATAGATGAAGGTTCGGTCCCAGGGGGTTTTGAGCTGCCGGTCTCCACCCCACGTAAAGGCTTGATCGATGACGACGCACTTGGGAATATTCGAGGCGTTATCACTGGTATCGAATGAAAGATCAGCCTGAGGATCACCGATGCGATAGCCGAACATCGCGTCGGACCACTCGATCGTTCCCGCGATCGATTTGGCGTAAGGGTCGATCAGCAGCTTGTGAGGATTGAAGCGATGTCCCTCTTGAGGCGCGTATGGCCCGTGGACTCTGTACCCGTAGTGTTGTCCCGGCCACAAACCAGGGATGTACAGGTGCCACACCTGATCCGTTCGTTCCTCCATACGAATCAGGTGCGTCTCCTTGCCAGCTTCCGGGCTATCGAAGAGGCAGAGCTCAACCGCCGTAGCGTTCTCAGAAAAGAGGGCGAAGTTCACTCCCTCGCCGTCCCACGTGGCGCCGAGTGGGTACGGTTTTCCCGGCCAGACTCTCATACTTCCTCCTTCCAAGTTCGCTCTGCTGGATAGCGGACGACGGTGAGTGCGGGGGAGGCGAGTTCGATCCCCTCCCGTGCCAGGGCCTTGAGGACCTGGCCCTGCAATCGGTGTTTGATCGTTCGGCGAGATGGCCGATCTAAATTTTCCACTGCTCCAGGATCCCGTCCCTGGAGCTTTCGTCTCTCCTTGCAACTCATACGGTTGTCACCCGGCTTATGCAAGGGAAATTTTGTTCTGATGCAGTCTTGTATACGCAAGACCCAGCCGGTAAGGTTGACCAAGACAGGGTGAGATGATGGCCGAATCATGGCAGTTGGAGTTTGGCGCAAGCATTATAGGACCGGACTTGGCCGGTTCAAGGTCTGGGCCCCATTCGTCAAGAGAATGGCAGTTGAATTGACCGAGCGAGACGGATCGGCGATTCCGATGCATCCGTCGGAAGGAGACCATTTCGACATCATCCCCGACGGAGTTCCGCCTGGTACTCGCTACCGCTATTTGCTGGACACAAAAACCGGGCGTCCCGACCCTGGAGGCTCTTTTAGAAGAGGAGGTGTGTGATGACGGCGTCGTTTCTTACTCGGTTTTTTGATCGGTCGCTCGAATGGTTTTCCACTTCGGGCCTACGGGTTGTTGCCATTGGAATAATGATAGTTGTGCTCCTGTCGATTCTGAAGAGAGCGATGGATCGGTTCCGCAAAGTCTACGAAGGGACGCTTCCCACCGAGGCGCAAGTGAAGCGGGCCGATACGTTGACCCACGTCATCCATGATGTCGCCCGCGTGGTGATTCTGGCTGTGGGAAGCATGATGATCCTGTCGGAGGTCGGCGTAGATCTGAAGCCGATGTTGGCGGCGGCCGGCCTTGGGGGATTGGCTATCGGGTTCGGCGCCCAAAACCTGGTGAAAGACGTGATCTCCGGATTTTTTATCCTCCTGGAAGACTCCATTCGAGTCGGCGATGTCGTCGAGATTGCCGGAGTCGATGGATTAGTCGAAGAGGTGAAACTCCGGACCATCACTCTGCGGGATGTTTCAGGAAGTGTACATGTCGTTCCGAACGGAGTCATCGATAAGGTGAAGAACTTGACCAGGCTCTATTCCTTCTATCTTTTCGACGTTGGCGTCGCGTACCGAGAGGATGTGGATGAGGTCATGGGGGTTTTGCTGGAGATTGCGGAGGAAGTACGCCGGGATCCGCAGTTTGCGGACGATATTCTCGAACCGCTGGAAATGCTGGGGGTGGATCAGTTTGCGGAATCGGCCGTGATCATCAAGTGCCGGATCAAAACCAAGCCCATCAAACAGTGGCAGGTGGGCAGGGAGATGAATCGCCGGATCAAGAAGACCTTTGATGCCAAGGGGATCGAACTCCCGTTCCCGCACCAGACGATCTATTGGGGAGAGCCCAAGAAGGGGATACCACCACCATTATATACGGCCCAATGGCAGCAGGGGCAGACTGCCTCGCAGTGAGACGGCGTTCTTGCTCGGTGAGGCTGGCGGTAGACCGGGGTTTCGCTCCTTACCCCGTCTTGAGATAGAGCACCGACAGAGGAGGCAGGGTCAACGCGATCGAGTTGGGAAATCCATGAGAGGGGATCAGCTCCGCCATCACCCCTCCGCCGTTCCCCACGTTGCTGCCTCCATAGGTTTCGGCGTCGCTGTTCAGTAGCTCGCGGAACCAGCCCAATGAAGGCACACCGATCCGGTATCCGAATCGAGGAACCGGAGTGAAGTTGCAAACGCAGACGACCATGTCGTGCTGGTCTCGAGCTTTCCTGAGAAAAGCGATGACCGAATTGTCGCCGTCGTTAAAGTCAATCCACTGGAATCCGGTCCAATCGAAATCCACTTCGTGAAGCGCCGGCTCGTTTCGATAGAGCCAGTTGAGATCATGGACGTATCGTTGAAGCCCGAGATGCGGTTCGTGCTGGCAGAGGTGCCACTGAAGACTGTCGTCGTGGTTCCATTCCCACCACTGGCCGAATTCCCCACCCATGAAGAGCATCTTCTTGCCGGGATGGCCATACATGAAGCCGTACAAGGCGCGAAGATTGGCGAATCGTTGCCAATAGTCCCCGGGCATTTTGTCGAGCAGCGCTTTCTTTCCGTGAACGACTTCGTCGTGCGAGAGCACGAGGACGAAGTTTTCATGGAATGCATAGAGCAATCCGAACGTGATCTGGTTCTGGTGGTACTTGCGGTGCACGGGATCGTTTCCGAAATAGGCCAACATGTCGTGCATCCATCCCATGTTCCACTTGAAGGTGAAACCTAAGCCTCCCGTATAGGTGGGCTTCGAGACGCCGGGCCAGGCGGTCGATTCCTCGGCAATCGTGACCGCGCCGGGATGTTCCTGATGGACCAGCACGTTCAATTCCTTGATGAGCGAGACCGCCTCTAAGTTTTCATTGCCGCCGAACTGATTGGGAATCCACTCGTCTGGTTTTCGCCCGTAGTCGCGATACAACATCGAGGCCACAGCATCAACGCGCAAGCCGTCGATATGGTACGTGTCCAGCCAGAACAGAGCGCTGTTCAAGAGGAAATTCCTCACTTCCACTCGCCCGTAGTTAAAAATCCGGCTGTTCCAATCCGGATGATAGCCAAGTCGCGGGTCCTCGTGGTCGTACAGGTGCGTTCCGTCGAACCAGGCGAGTCCGTGCGGATCATCCGGAAAATGCGCCGGGGCCCAGTCCATGATGATTCCGATTCCAGCTTGGTGAGCGGCATCGACGAAAGCCATGAAGTCTTCTGGAGAGCCGTACCGGCACGTGGCGGCAAAGTAGCCTGCAGCCTGATAGCCCCAAGACCCGTCGAAAGGATGTTCAGTGACAGGCATCAGTTCGAGATGGGTGTAGCCCATGTACTGGGCATAGTGGATGAGCTTGTCGGCTAATTCGCGGTAGGTCAGCCAGCGCCCACCTTCTTCCGGTACCCTCATCCACGATCCCAGATGCACCTCGTAGATTGACATCGGAGCGGTCAAAGGGTTACGGCGCGATCGGGCCTCCATCCAGTTTCGGTCCCCCCATTGATAGGTTGAGAGGTCGTGCACGAGAGAGGCGGTCCTTGGCCGCAACTCTGCGGCGAAGGCGTAGGGGTCTGCTTTCAGGAAGGGGGCCTCTTGGCTCCTTGCGCGGATTTCGTATTTGTAGAGAGTGCTTTGGGGAAGATCTGGGATGAACAATTCCCATAAGCCCGTAGTCCCACGGTTTGTCATCTGGTGACAGCGGCCATCCCAGCGATTGAACTCACCGACCACGCTCACCCGCGCAGCATTGGGTGCCCACACGACGAAGTGGACGCCCGTGATCCCGTTCACCGTCCTGACATGGGCGCCTAATGTGTCGTAGGCCTTGAACAGTCTTCCCTCCGAGAAGAGATAAAGGTCGTGGTCGCTCACCATGGGCTGAAACGCGTAGGGGTCGTGACGCTCCGTGACTGTCCCGCCCGAATCCGTCACTTGGATGCGATACGTTGAAGTCCCGTTCGGTCTTGGGAGGATCGCTTCGAACAAGCCTGCTTCATGTATGCGGTTCATCTGAATCGGCCGGCTGCCGGGGACATCCGGGATGACTCGCGCCTCCCTGGCGTCCGGGGCGAAGGTCCGGACCGCGAAGGCCTTCGTACCCTCAACCGAAGTGTGATGGGGACCGAGCAATTCGTAGGGGTTCCAGTGTTCGGCCTTGACGAGTCGTTCGATCTCCTCGGGCGGAGCCATCGTAGTTCCCTCCATTACCTCTAGCATCATTCTATGCTAAGCATACCGCATATGCTAAGGAAGGGGTGATAAATAAAGCGGTTGCCGTCTCCGTGGCTGTGGAATCTTGCGACAGCCGGCATCATAGGTCTGGGGATTTTTGCCTGCCACATGCGGAGACAGAGCTTGGAAAAAGGTCTCTCTTTCAACGGGCTTGGATCATGCGATGCCCGGATTCATCCTTGGGCACGATGGCACGATGATTGCGCTGTCATTAGAGTAATCGAGGTCCGGATCCGATCGCTCTACTAAGCAGCCTCGTGGGAAGAGCCAGTTCATTTGAACGGTGTAGAAGCTCAGGCGAAAAGCTGTGGCCGCTTTTGAGAGAGCAACGGATGTACTCACGGTGTCGATCCATGGTTATCTGCACGAACACCTGCCTCGGCACAAGACAACAAGATCATCGCTGCGGGCGGTGACGACGACGGGAGGCCAACGAAAATGATGCAGGTTCGTATTCACGGGCGGGGCGGACAAGGGGTGGTGACGGCAGCGGAGTTGCTCTCGATGGCGGCGTTCGCCGACGGCAAACAAGCCCAAGCGTTTCCTAGCTTCGGCTCGGAGCGGATGGGGGCTCCGGTGATGGCCTTCTGTCGCCTCGATAATCAGACGATCCGCACCCGCGAAGCGGTGACGAATCCCGACGTCGTGATCGTGCAGGACCCCACCTTGCTCCATCAGGTCGATGTCTTCGGCGGACTGAGGGGGGAGGGGTATGTTTTGATCAATTCGACGCTCCCTATGGAAGAGCTCGGCATTGAAGAATTTCTGAAGACCTTGCTCGATGATCATGTGTGTATCGTGCCTGCTTCGGAGATAGGCTTGAAACATGTGAAGCGGCCTATCGCGAATACACCGTTGCTGGGGGGATTCGCCGCGATCACGGGGTTGATCAAGCTGGCCTCGGTCGAGTCCGCGATTCGCCGGAAATTTCCCGGCCCACTGGGGGAGGGGAATGCCGCCGCTGCCAGAGAGGCGAATGACTACGTGGCGGGTTATGTGCGTGACCACAAAGGAGTGCAGCATGCGCGCACAAATTGAAGGATCGCAGGCCGTCGCCGAAGCGGTCGTGTTGTGCCGACCGGAGGTCATCGCCGCCTATCCGATCTCACCGCAAACCCATATCGTCGAGCGCTTGTCACGCATGGTCAAGGAGGGGAATGTCAGCCGCTGCCAGTTCCTAAACGTGGAATCCGAATTTGGAGCGCTCAGCGTCCTGATCGGAGCCTCGGCTGCAGGAGCACGGGCCTACAGCGCCACGACCAGCCAAGGCCTTTTGTTCATGGCCGAGGCGGTGTACAACGCGGCTGGGCTCGGACTGCCGATCGTCATGACGATCGCGAATCGGGCGATCGGCGCGCCGATCAATATCTGGAACGACCATTCTGACAGCATGGCCTTGCGTGATGCGGGATGGATTCAGCTCTACGCGGAAACGAATCAGGAAGCGGCCGATCTCCACCTTCAAGCCTTCCGGCTTGCGGAAGAACTGAGCTGCCCGGTGATGGTCTGCATGGACGGGTACATTCTGACGCATGCCTATGAACCGGTGGACCTTCCCGATCAGACTCTGGTCGATGAATTTCTACCTCCTTTCTCCCCGGTCCAGGTGCTGGATCCGAGCGGTCCAATTTCCATCGGGGCAATGGTGG
>JBQTHY010000311.1:0-2834 GCA_052389395.1 Nitrospiraceae bacterium
GCTCGGTTGGCGTCCCGCCGATATCTGGAGATCATCATCCCGTGCTGTGTGTTCGTGGGTCTCCTGTCCGTTCACTCACCTGGTTTCGCATCAGCCGCTCTGATCGATACAGCCCAACATCATCTCGACCAGGGGGCGGCTTTGCTTCGCCAGGGAAAGCTCAAGGCGGCTGAGGCGTCGGCGAGGAAAGCGATCCAGCTGAATCCCTCATCTGCCGAAGCACACCATCTGCTGGGTTTGATTCTGTTCAAATCCAGGAAGCCGAACGAAGCGGCAGAAGCCTTTGCGCATGCGATCAAGCTCAAGCCGGCGTATGCCGAGGCTCTTACCGATCTGGCGAAAGTCTATCTACTCCAAGGGAAAACAATCGAAGCCGAGCTGGCGTTCATGCGAGCGATCGAGGCCGATCCGAAACACGTCGAGTCGTATCTCAATCTTGCCCAGTTGTATGAACAGCAGCGAGATCTGGATGCCGCGAAGAGAACCTATCAGAGTTTATTGGCAGTCGTGCCGACTCAGCCCAACGCCCTTTTTGAACTCGCGACACTCTATGATATTCAGGGAGAGTCCAAAGCGGCACGGGATACCTTGAGCCGTCTCACAAAAGCCAATCCGGAACATGCCGACGCTTGGTATTTAAACGGACGGATCGCTGAGAAGAACAACGATCTCGTCGAAGCGGCCCATGCCTATCAGCAAGCTATTGCCGCCAAGCCCGATCTCGTCGATGCCCACTACAATCTGGGATTTATCTATCGAAGCCAGAACAAGCCGAACGATGCGGAGCGAGCGTTCCTGGAAGTATTACGCTATCGCCCGGAGTATGCTGAAGCGCACATGAACCTGGGGGTCATCTATACCAGCATGAACAGGCTGGAGGATGCGGAGCAGGCGTATGAGAAAACCGTGGCCCTGAGGCCTGATTACGCGGAGGCCCGCTACAACTTTGGTGTCTTCTACGAACTCCATCGCAAGGACATGCCGCGCGCCCTCGCGCAGTATCGGAAGTATCGAGAGCTCGGTGGACGAGATGATCGAGTCGAGCGGATTGTGGGGGCGACGTTCCGATAATGAGTGAGTCGGGCGGGACTTGCGGGACGGGCGCGCGTCGCGTCTTTCTCGCTTTTCGCGCGCGTCTCGCTTACCAATAGGGCCAGGGCCTCCAGTACGGGTACCAATATGGGCCCCAATAGAGGCTAGGACCGATGTAAGGGCGAACCCGAGGATATGTTTCCTCGTCTCTTGGCCACACGCGCAAGTTCTTGATATCCACGATCGGGTAGGTATATTCCATTTCATCGAGCGGCATGGTCACCGATCCTGTGACTTCTCCGGTGATGGTCACGAATGTGCCGGCAGGAATGGTGGCAGGGTCGAGAAACTCCTTCTGCATGGCGACGAAACGGCCTTGGGACTTGCTGAGATCGAGTGTTGGTTGGAGGGACGAGGTGAGAGGCAGTTGGAGAATTTCAATCCTGGTTCCCTCCTTCAACCGTCTCGCTCCTAAGACTTTGCCTCCGAATGTGACCGGTTGTCCTTGGTACGATTCAGGCGCAGCTTTGACTTGAGCAAAGGTGATCTGAGGCGTGCCGGATGGGCTGGTTTCAAGCTGATCATCTGTCGACGCACATCCGGTCGTGATCAACAGCACCGATGCAATCAACACACACCATCGTCTTGTCATGGTGGGATTATAACAGAGAGCAGGGAGCCCCTTATTCGATATAATGGGCTCTGGGCAACTACCTGTGAAAGGAGCGTGAGATGAATCGTTGGACGACGTCGATGTGGCGGCTTGCCGTTCTTGTCGTCGTGGCAATATGCCTGGTGAGTGCACCGCTCAGTGCGCAAGCGGCGAAGACTGAACTGAAGGGTAAGTTCGAATTGCTCAAAGACGAGCCTTCGACCCATCAACCCGGCAAGGTGAACATCATCGAGTTCGCCGACTTCTACTGCCCCCATTGTCACCAGTTTGAAGAAACGGTCTTACCCCTGCTCCAAAAAGAGTTTGGCAATAAATTGGAAGTGACCCTGGTCGGGTTTCCGGTGTTTCAAAATAAGCTCCCAACCCCCTTCGATATGTATGAGCAAGCCAAGATAATGGGGAAAGGGGACGAGATGAAGAAGGTGCTCTTCCGGACCATCCATCAAGACAAAATGACGGGAGTCCTGGATCGTACGATCAGGGAGCTCTTGATCAAGGAAGTGGGACTCGATCCGAAGGTTTTTGAGGAAGGCATGGCTAGCGGCAGGCCTGCGAGGGCGTTTGAGGACGGCCGGCGGTGGGGCAAGCGAATCAAGGTGGAATATACGCCAACACTGTTGTTGGATGGGAACATTAAGCTCGAAGACAAAAACATGAACACAGAAAACATCATCACCGTCATCCGGAGCATTCTCGAAGCTGACGCTAAACGATGAACGAGTTTTGAGTGCTGAGAGTTGGAAAACTAAAAACTCAAAACTCATAATTCAGAATTCACCTTCTGAGGTGCGATGGCGATCGATCCCGTATGCGGCATGACCGTCGATCCTGCGACTACGGTAGACCGGTATGACTACAAAGGGTTGACCTACTATTTCTGCGCGCAGTCCTGCCTCGAACGGTTTCGCGCGGATCCCGAGGATGCACTGAGCAAGAAGCCCCCGAGTCTCGCCACGATTCCATCGCCGCGAACCCCCCTCCCCATGATGATGCCCACGAGGCAGGGCGAAATTGACCCGGTCTGCGGCATGACCGTGCATCCGGCCACTTCGGCCGGCTCGTACGAATATCAGAACAAGACCTACTACTTCTGCGCTGCGAGCTGTCTCACGAAGTTCCAGAGCGATCC
>JBQTHY010000312.1:0-14226 GCA_052389395.1 Nitrospiraceae bacterium
TCTCGAAAGAGGGCGAACTTTCCATCTTGGTCTCCGACTTCTTTCTTCAAGGCAGCGAGGGCACCCTCAAGCTTGGCATATTCTTCAGCGCTGTAGGTGGCGGCACCGCTTTCCTGTGCTTCCTTGATGGCCTTCTCTGCTGCCTCGATTTGTTCTGTGGGGGGCTTCGCACATCCGGTCACCAAAAGGATGGCAAGGGCAAGGAATGTTAGGATCTGTCTTGTCTGGATCATAGTGTCCTCCTTAAGAAACTTAACGGAAGTGGTTGCGCCGATCGTTTACCGTTCCCCTCACGAGCGGATGACCTTGAGTGGACGCTTTTCTAATTTCCGAGAAAGGGATCCGTCAAACGATACTTCATCAGAACAGGCCGCAAGGGCTATCCCTCCTTCTTCTTACTACCATCAATCTTCTTCCTGTGGGTAGGGGGCTGGAGCAGCATCAGTCGATACAGCTACCCGGGCTGCTACCTCGGCGTGAACAAGGGTCCTGAAGGGGAAGGTGGCCCCACACGCTTAGAAAGAATCTCGCCATAATGCCTGGCACATCACCTTCAGGATGGAAGGTATAGATCGTGGTCATTCAGTCAACTAAGACAACGATGAATAGGGCAGCGGCATGTGCGGAACTTTTAATCGAGCAAGCTAAGTGCCAAAGGGCAGGTTTTCTGCATGGCAAAAAGAGCTAGTAATTCCAATACTTGAACAGCCGTTGGGCAACATCTCTAGAGGTGTTATGTGGCGATCTGGTGTGGTGTGGGCAAAAGCGCCTCAAAAGAGAGGAGCCTTCAGAGAAGTACTACACGATTTGCCGAATAGGTCATCCATGGGGTGGATGAACCGCAAAATTGACACGTCAGAGAGCCGCCAATATAATGCGATGCTTATCTTGAACCAAGGTTTTATTGATAGAGTGAGAGGAGTGTCATGTCATTCACGTTTCAACAGCCGTCAAACTTAAAGAAGAAACGCGACCACGGTTTTCGAAACCGCATGAGCACAAAGAACGGACGCAAGGTTCTAGCCCGCCGGCGGGCCAAAGGGCGAGCGCGGTTGACTGTCTAGACCGCTGTGCCTGGTTCGCAGGTGCTCTCCCGTTCGCGTTTGAGTGTCTGCGCGCATTTTTCGGTTGTGTGCGTTCACCTGCCACGAATATTCCTCCCCAGGATCATGATGGATGGCGCGCCGCGGTGGGGTGCTCTTTCTGGTGATGTCAAAGCCGCAAAGACAGCAAAGAAAGAAGGACATCTTCTTGCGAACCAGCCGGGATATCGAAACGGTCAAACGTCATGGGCGACGGATTTCGACGACGCTTTTCAATCTCTTGGTATACAAGATGGATGATGCTCCCAGTCGGGTCGGGATTGTGGTCGGCAAACGATTCGGAAATGCGGTCCGGCGCAATCGAGCAAAGCGAGTCTTTCGTGCACTCGTGAGAAAGCTGCACCAGGACTTGATCCCGGGCCAGGCTCTTCTGGTATTCCCGAAGCGGGAAGCTCTTTTGCAGCCAGCCGAAGAGTTGAAGGGGATGTGGGAGGCGTCACTGCAGCGTGTTCACCTTCTTCATCCAAGGTCTGGTTGACATGCGGCATCTATTTCTATGGATCATTCAAGGGTACCGCTTCATGATTTCTCCGTTGTTCGGCCGAGCATGTCGATTCGAGCCGACCTGCTCGCAATATGCCTCAGATGCCATAACCCGATACGGCGCATTGCAGGGACTCGGCTTAGCAGTGGTCCGTCTCATGAAGTGTCACCCCTTCCATCCCGGCGGAGAAGACCCGCTCAAGTAGTGATGATGACACTTTAAGGAAAGTGAAGCCCTCACATGGAACCGCGCGTCATCGTGTTTTTGTTGCTCTCACTTGCGATTATCTTTGGCTATGGCTATCTGCTCAATGAACTTGGACTGAAGCCCGGGCAATCTCCAACTTCAGAACCTACGTCGCCGCCGGCGAGCCCGGCATCGTCAGCTCCTGCCGGAGATTCAGCGACTGAGCGCTCGGGCGTTCCAGCTGCTGAAACTCCCTCCATGACTCGGGCGGTGGAGGGCTCGCAGCCTCGTGAGCGGGAACGTGGGCCGACTGCGGCAGAAACTGTGGAGGTGGACACAAATCTCTACCGCGCCAAGTTCACGACTCTAGGGGCGGTCCTGACGAGTTGGGAACTCAAGCGCTATCGAGGGAGTTCGAATGAGCAGCCTACCGTCCAGCTTGTCAGGCAGGCAGGCAAGTTTCGTGAGCCATTATTCGTGAGTACGGACAATGCAGCTCTCACACAAGAATTAGGTGAAGGCATATACAGGGTCGAAAAAGATTTCACGACCCTGGACCCGACTCACCCCACCGGCCATATCACGTTCTCCTATGAGAACGTCGGAACGGGCGTGCGCCTCGAAAAGCAGCTCACATTTCATGCAGATAGCTATATGGTGGATATCGCTCTTAAGGGAAGCGGCCTTGACGGATCGGTGAATGTCACTCTAGGGACGAACTTCGGCATTGTTGAATGGGGGGACGGTTTTATCGGTCAGATCGGGTCAGCTTCACTCGTCGACGGCAAGGTCGAGAAAGAAACACCAGAGTCTGAGCTGGAGCGGAAAGGGACGGTACAATGGGCGGCATTGCAAGATAAGTATTTCCTGTCCGTCTTGATCCCCCAGCAGAGCTCGGCTGTCTTGGTAAAAAAAGAGGGAGACAAGTTGGTTTCCGCCGGTGTGCGTATGCCGGTCGTCTCGCCAGGAGCAACGCTCGGGCTCCGGCTATATGCGGGTCCCAAGGAGTATGACACCCTTCGAGGCCTGGAAATCGGTCTGGAAGATACGATCGATTTCGGATGGTTTATTTTTGGAAGTTGGGACTTGGTCAGAGCGGTGGCCAAGCCGATTTTCTACGTGCTCCGCTTTATCAACAACTATACCCACAACTATGGACTGACGATTATCCTCCTGACCATTGCGATCAAGCTGCTCTTTGTCCCCCTGCAGTACAAGAGCTACAAGTCCATGAAACAGATGCAGGTGATTCAGCCGAAGATCGCGGCGATTCAGGAAAAATTTAAAGACGATCGCGACCGTCTGAATAAGGAACTGATCAAGCTCTATCGAGATCATAAAGTGAATCCGGTGGGTGGTTGCCTACCGATGCTGCTGCAGATGCCCGTGTTCGTGGCGTTGTTTAACATCTTGTACATGACGATTGATTTGCGCCAGGCGCCATTGGCGCTGTGGATTACCGATCTCTCGGTGCAGGATCCCTATTATGTGTTGCCAATCATCATGGGCGTCACGATGTTCATTCAACAGAAGATTACTCCCACGACAATGGATCCGACTCAAGCAAAGATCATGCTGATGTTGCCGGTATTCATGACCTTTCTTTTCATCAATTTTCCCGCTGGCCTCGTGCTGTATTGGTTGACGAATAATACGCTCACGATCGGTCAGCAACTCGTCACGGATCGGTTCATTTTTCGGAGCCGTCCGCTCTGGTCGGCGGCCGATGGAGGGGCTGTGAAGGAATGACTAGGCTTCTGTTTTCTGGCCCTGCGGCTTTCCACCCTTTTGGATGAGAATGCCGGGAGAATGGAATCGTCTCTATGGATGAAGCGCCTGAGGACACGATTTGTGCCATCGCAACCCCGGCGGGTGAAGGTGGTATCGGTGTCGTTCGAATCAGCGGACCAGGAGCGCTTGTTGTAGCAGAGAAAGTTGTTCGATTACGCTCCAACCAGTCGCTTGGGATCATCCCTTCCCACACTCTCTACCTTGCCGATATTCTCGCGCCTGATATCTGCTCTGGACATGCTGAATCATATGAAAAACAAACCCGATTGAGTGATCGGGTTATCGACGAAGGGCTTGTGGTCTTTATGAAGGGCCCCCGGTCTTTCACGGCAGAGGATGTGGTGGAGATTCACTGTCACGGGAGCGGTGTCGTCCTAGGACGGGTGTGTGAAGCTTGCGTATCTGTCGGTGCTCGCTTGGCCCAGCCGGGAGAGTTTACCAAGCGGGCGTTTCTGAATGGGCGTTTGGATTTGTCCCAGGCGGAGGCGGTCCTCGATACGATCAGGGCGAAATCTGATGTGGGGCTCAAAATCGCGCAACGCCATCTCAGAGGGCAGTTGGGTCAAGAGGTTAATCGACTGCGAACGCGCCTCTTGGGCATGTTGGCACGGATCGAGGCAGGGATTGATTTCGTCGAAGAGGATATTTCGTTTATCGGGCGAGAGGAATTGATCGCGTCTCTCCAAGAGACGCTTGATGAAATCCAACCGATGCTTGCCTCTGCGGAGAGAGGGAGAGTGCTTCGAGAGGGGGCGCGGGTGGTCATCGTGGGTCGGCCGAATGTGGGAAAGTCAAGTTTGCTCAATAGTCTCCTGCGGGAGGACAGAGCGATCGTGACGGCCGTTCCCGGAACCACACGGGATGTCATTGAAGAATCAGTGGTGTGGGATGGCCTTATGATTACGTTGGTAGATACTGCGGGTCTGCGTGAAACGACGGACGTGATCGAGCAGGAAGGGATCAAGCGGACGAGATCGGCCCAAGAGCATGGAGACATGGTTCTGCACGTGCTCGATGCCGTCGAACTCAACGAGAACGGCTTGATTGAGTTCGTTCCTTTACCACGCGGTCGACGGGCTCTAGTAGTGATCAACAAGTGTGATTTAGTGAATACTAGCTCGATCAAGCGCTTTGCTGTCGGGATCCAGGAACGTACGAGTTACGAGGTCCTGCCCATTTCAGTACGAACAGGCGTGGGGGTGGAGGAGTTGAAGAAGTCAATCAGCTCACATTTGTCCCAAGCGTCCTTGGAGTCGAATGAAGGCGTGGTGATCACAAACGTTCGTCACCGTCTGGCGCTGGAGCGGGCACGAGCATCCATCCATGAGGCTCTAGATTCAACTCGCAGAGGAGTTGAGCCTGAGTGTGTGGCCGTGGACCTTCGAGGGGCTGGAGATGCGCTCGGAGAGATCACAGGCGTGATCACGTCCGACGACATCTTAGACCGGATTTTCTCAGAATTTTGTATAGGTAAGTAAGGGGGACTCGTGGCCCTTGCATTTGATGTCATCGTCGTGGGGGGAGGCCATGCCGGATGCGAGGCGGCGCTGGCATCGTCACGGATGGGCGCGACAACATTGCTCTTGACGATGGACAAGGACCGGATCGCGCAGATGTCGTGCAACCCTGCCGTTGGCGGCATTGCCAAAGGACACCTGGTCAAAGAGATCGACGCTCTCGGTGGTGAAATGGGACGAAATACTGATCGAGCCGGTATTCAATTTCGTTTTATCAATACCGGCAAAGGGCCGGCCGTGCGGGCGTTGCGCGTGCAATGTGATAAGGCGCTGTACCGTCAAGCGATGCGGGACACTCTCGCCCTTCAGGACTCTCTCACGATCACAGAGGGAGTGGTTGACCGGCTGCTGACAGTGGGAGGGTCAGTCACTGGTATTGTGACGGGCTCTGGAGAGAGGATTACTGCAAGGGCCATTATTTTAACTTCAGGAACATTCCTTAAGGGACTTATCCATATTGGACTCAACCGCTTTCCGGCGGGTCGTGCGGGAGAGGCATCAGCGGAGCATCTGTCCGATTGCATGCGGGATCTTGGATTTGACGTCGGGCGCCTGAAAACCGGCACCCCACCTCGATTGGATAAAGACACGATCGATTTTTCTGTCATGGTTCCCCAACCCGGCGATGATCCACCTCCGTCATTTTCGTACCGCACGAGGAAAATCACCAACAGGCAAATTTTGTGTCACCTGACTTATACAAATCAAGAGACCCACGAGGTCATTCGCAAGAATCTCGATCGCTCCCCTCTATACAGCGGGGTCATTGAGTCGGTGGGGCCCCGGTACTGTCCTTCCATCGAAGACAAAGTGGTGCGCTTTGCCGAGAAAGAACGACACCAGATCTTTGTCGAACCCGAGGGACTCGATTCAAAGGAGTTTTACCCAAACGGTGTTTCAACAAGCCTCCCCGTTGATGTTCAAGCAGCGATGCTCAGGACAATTCCCGGGTTGGAGCAAGCCAAAATGCTTAAGCCTGGCTATGCGATCGAATACGACTATTTCCCGCCTCGTCAACTGCACCAGACACTTGAGACCAAGCATGTTACCGGTCTGTACCATGCGGGCCAGATCAACGGGACCTCTGGTTATGAGGAAGCAGCAGCCCAGGGTCTCATGGCTGGTATCAATGCCGTTCTGAAACTAAAAAACAGACCTCCCCTGGTGCTTGATCGGTCACAGGCATACATAGGAGTGCTGATCGATGACCTCATCACAAAGGATGCGTCTGAGCCCTATCGAATGTTTACCTCCAGGGCTGAATATCGGTTGTTACTACGTCACAGTAATGCGGATCTCCGGCTTATGCAGATCGGACACAGGGTCGGACTAGTCGAGCCTGAAGCCTATGACAGGTTCATGCACAAGAAGACTGCGATAGAAGAAGAAGTTGGGCGCCTGCATGAAACAAGACCACAGTGGACTGAAGCGATCTGTGCACGGACTAAAGGCACCTATCTGCACGGCACTTCTCCTGCACAGACTATTGCGCAGATTCTTCGGAGACAGGAGTCAACCTACCGAGATCTCCTACGCACTCTTGACATAGATGCAATTGAGGATTCTGATATTGTCGACGAAGTAGAGCTCCAAATTAAGTATGAAGGGTACATCCGCCGGCAATCCACTCAGGTTGAGAAGTTCAAGAAGTTTGAGCAGAAGTTAATCCCGCAGACATTTGACTATGACATCGTTTCAGGATTCTCTCGGGAGGTTCGCGAAAAACTTATGAAGGTAAGGCCAGAAACACTTGGACAAGCGTCAAGGATTTCCGGTGTGACACCTGCCGCAATATCGCTGCTCGCAGTGGCTATAGAAAAATACAAGCGTCAATCCCATCAACAGGTCAATTTCTAGAATCAGACAAATCGTTGCTTCTCTCCTAATCCGGAAACGTCCCTCTTGACCTCAGGTCAGCATTGGCGTAATTGTTCCACGTGGAACAGACTCACGAACTCTCCTTATTACTCAAGACCTGCTCCGGAGAAATTGGAATTTCCCTTGAGGCGGATCACATTCGACAATTCATGATTTTTCTGGAGCAGCTTCGAATCTGGAACAGATCAGTGAATTTGACGAGTGTTACGCTACACGACGAGGTTATTATTAAGCATTTTGTCGACTCTCTCGCTGGGCTAAGGGCAATAGACATCCGGACTGGACCGCGATTGCTTGACGTGGGAACAGGTGCCGGATTTCCAGGGATTCCCTTAAGAATTGTAAGACAAGATCTGAACGTCACGATGATCGAGCCAGTTCAAAAAAAAATCTCTTTTCTGCATTCCATTGTTGGCCTTCTGCGTCTTGAGAGGGTCACGATATTTTCTGGGACTCTCGAGCGATTTGCGATTGAAAACACCTCGGAGCAGACATTTGATTACATCACGACTCGCGCACTGAAGTATGACTTCATGCTACAAAACACTGCGCGACTGTTGGCTCCAGAGGGGAAAGAAATTTTGTACTTATCTCACCCGATCAATAGATTAGAACTTGGAACAGACTGGTCAGTCGTAACCGAGCACATATTTGACCTCCCAAGAGGGTATGGTCGAAGAGTTGTTTGTGTTTTGTGTGCTGCCCAAGAAAAGCTATTTTGATGTTCCACGTGGAACTTTGGATCTAATGGACATAGGAATGGCTACCTAAATGGGGAGGATCATTGCTGTTACGAATCAAAAAGGCGGAGTTGGGAAAACCACAACAGCAGTCAATTTATCGTCGGCTCTCGCTCTCGAGGGACAGGCTGTTCTCCTGGTTGATATGGATCCACAAGGAAACGCCACGAGTGGTCTTGGTGTCGATCCTCAGTCGTTGAAGACTACTGTATACAACTGCTTGATAAAACAGGCTAACGTAGAAGAATCCACTATGAAAACTGGAGTAACTGGGCTCTTCCTTTTACCAGCAAACACTGATCTCGCCGGAGCAGAGATTGAACTGGTCAATGTTGAGAGCAGGGAGAGCCATCTGAGAGATGTGCTCAAGGCGGCGGGAGAACAATATGACGTCATCTTTCTGGATTGTCCCCCTGCGCTCGGAATTCTCACCGTCAACGCCCTCGCTGCCGCCAGCTCAGTGCTCATTCCCGTTCAGTGTGAATACTATGCAATGGAAGGATTGACACGCCTCATTGGCAGCATTGATCGCGTTCGCCAATCCTTTAATCCCGATTTGACTCTTGAGGGCATCCTATTGACAATGTTTGACACACGCAATACCTTGGCTCGTCAGGTAGCGGAGCAAGTACGTTCTCACTTTCGCGAAAAGGTGTATCGGACAGTCATCCCACGAAATGTCACGCTCGCAGAGGCACCGAGTTATGGTCGCCCAGGAATTATGTACAACGTGGCATCAGCCGGCTCTCAAGCCTATGTTGCTCTAGCCAAGGAGTTTCTTCCTCATGGAGAAAAAAGCACTAGGTAAAGGACTCGAAGCCCTCTTGCCAACCGCCAAGGCGAGCGAGCCGCATGATTCGAGCGATGTCCAGCATTTGCGGGTCGATGCCATCGTTCCGAATAGATATCAGCCACGGCGCATCTTTGATTCCGGAGAGCTTGCTGAACTGACCGCCTCAATTAGGGAGTCCGGCGTCCTACAGCCAGTCATGGTTCGTCGCAAGGGTGACGGTATATATGAATTGATCTCTGGAGAACGGAGGTGGCTGGCCTCGAAGGAGGCAGGGCTGGAAAGAATTCAAGCAGTGATCAGGAATTGTAGCGACCAAGAATCATTGTTGTTCGCCTTGATAGAGAATCTGCAACGTGAAGACCTGAATCCCATGGAAACAGCGCGTGCCTATTCACGAATGATGAACGAATTCGGACTGACGCAGGACGTTATCGCACAGAGAGTTGGTTGTGATCGGTCCTCTGTAGCAAACTCTGTTCGTCTGACGAATCTCCACCCGGAGGTGCAGGAATTGATCGAGCTCGGAACCCTTTCGGCGGGCCATGCGAAAGTCATACTCGGGCTGAAGTCTCCTGAGAGCCAGGTGAGAGTGGCGAAGATGGTCGCTTCTCGTGGGCTTTCCGTGAGGGAAACAGAAAGAGTTGTCGAGTCATCATTGGTTGGAAGAAAGCCTCTGCGAAAGGCCATTGGGCGATCACAATGGATCGACCTCGAAGCCAGGCTACAGAAACGCCTTGGGACCAGAGTGACGATCCATCCTAGAGGACCAGGTGGGAAAATCGTGATCCACTATTTCTCCGCGCAGGAACTAGACGGCGTCGTTGAAACACTCCTTTCATAGCCCCGTCTAATCTCTTCCTGTTTCATGGAGTGACTGTTGGGAAACGGCTTAATTATTGCTTTTTTCTCATTCAACGCTGAATATCTTCGCTGAAGAGGCCGATACAGCCCGTAACGCAAACTAACTCTATACCAACCGATTCTGTCAAACATGAAGTGAAGGAGTCCTATATGTGGAAGCAGGACAAACAGGTAGGCAAACACTCGATGTCGGATCAACTTGACGTCGAAGACAATGGATCGAGCTCTCAATCCCCGAGGCCAGAAACAGGGGAAGAAGTCAGCGCCTTTGTTGGAAAGGGCGTCGACTTCAAGGGCACAATTACCTATCACGGGACGGTAAGGATCGACGGCTCACTTGAAGGTGAGATCCATACCGAAGGTATTCTGTTGGTTGGAGAGGAAGCTGTGATCACTGCAAAAGTGACGGCAGGGACGATTGTGTGCAAAGGAAAGATTACAGGAGAAATTCACGCAAGGGACAAAATCAAACTCCGGTCCCCAGCCGTCGTCAGCGGCGGAGTGAAGACACCGATGCTTTCGGTCGAGGACGGCGTCCTCTTGAACGGCACGCTTGAGATGACTCGGGGCGTTCGCGAGGTCCATGGAGAAACAACGCTTCACCCTGTGAGTCTGGATGAAGAGTTTGGGATCCAAAAGGTGAATGTCTAAACAATCAAACAGAGACTCATTGCACGTGGGTAATGGCTCGATGTAAGTCGGCCAGCCCATCCTGTCGTATCGAGACATTATTCTGCTATCTTTCACTCTGTGCCCTAAGGGGCGCTGGAGAGACTCATGTGGCCTATCGGCGACAAGAACACGCAGGCCGGAAGCGATAACGAAAATTTTACCTTCTTGGGGAAAGACGTCGTCTTCAAGGGTGTCGTCAATTTTAATGGGACCATCCGCATCGACGGGCGCGTTGAAGGAGAGATCCATACCACCGGCACTTTGATCGTGGGCGAATATGCCGTGATCAAGGGAATTATTTCCGCGGGGATTGTTCTGACCAGCGGAAAAATAAATGGAACGGTCACGGCTACGGAAAAAATTCAACTTCTGAAGCCCGGCGTACTTATTGGTGATATTCGCACTCCTGCCATTTTAATCGAGGAAGGGTCCCATTTCCATGGCATGTGCGACATGGGCACCCATAAATGGGAAGAAGAGAATCAATCCCCTGATAAGAATGTCCGCGATCTGTCTGCCCATCGCGGGAAACGTCGCTCCTCGGACCTCTAGCCCTTTCCAACTTCCCCCAGTACAATACCTGTCCTATGGACCGTCCAACAGTTCTTCTTGGAATGAGCGGCGGAGTCGATAGCTCCGTCGCCGCCGCGTTACTCGTTCGCCAGGGCTATGATGTCCATGGAGTCACACTCCAGGTCTGGGAACATGAAGACGAGACCATTGCTCCTTCCAAGAAATGGCAAGAGCGTGGATGCTGCAAAATCGGCATTGCGAAGCACGTTGCCAAGACGTTGAACATCTCCCATGACGTCATCGACACCCGGGAGACGTTCAAGAAGGGAGTCATTGACGATTTTCTGCGGGGATACGTCAGCGGCACTACACCCAATCCCTGCGTGCGGTGTAACGAGCGAGTGAAGATCCGAGGACTCCTTGGATTAGCGGAATCGCGTGGCATTCGCTATGTGGCCACAGGTCACTACGTCCGTGTTCACAAGAAGGATGGGAACTCGGTGCTCCGCCGTTCCGTCGATTCCAAGAAAGATCAAAGTTATTTTCTGTATCGAGTCAACCCTGAATGGCTTTCACGACTTCTCTTCCCTGTCGGCGGCATGCAGAAATCAGAGGTTTGGCGGGAAGCGGAAGCATTGGGGCTTCCTGCTGATGAGTTGAAGGAAAGTCAGGAAATTTGCTTCGTCAGCCAAGGGGACTATCGAACTTTTCTCGAAAAGGAAATCCCTGAAGCCAAGAAGCCTGGACCGTTTGTAGATGAAGCGGGCCGATACTTGGGTCAGCATGACGGTATCGCCTTCTACACACCTGGGCAGCGCCGTGGACTTGGTCTCGCCACCGGCCAGCGCCTCTACGTCCAACAGGTTCAGCCGGCCACGAATACCGTATTCCTCGGCCCAGAAGAGTCGTTGCGTAGAAACTACTGCGATGTGGGCGACCTCAATCTATTCAAGGCCTCCCTCTTAACTGAGCCAACGGATGTCCAGGTGAAGGTTCGCTACGCGACGCCCGCGACGCTCGCCACACTGCACCCATTAAATCCGTCCACCATTCGCATTCGATTCCATGAACCCCAAAGGGCCCTATGCCCCGGGCAGTCCGCCGTTTTTTATCACCACGATGAAGTCTTGGGCGGTGGCATCATTCAAGCCTCCTAAGCCCGATGCAGGTGGCCTGGTCACCAGGCCCTAAGCCCCGCCTAAGCTGGTGACCTTTGGACTTCCCTCGCTCTGGTGGACATTGTTCTCAACTCAGGATGTCTGCTGCTCAAACTCCATTGGCAGCGATCGCTCAAGATCGATGGGCGGCGCCGGTCATAGCACCCTCCTGCTACGTGAAGACGGGAGGGTGGGCCTTCTACCTCATCTCGCACCGCTGCTAAATGGTCAGCTCCGTTTTCAACGTGCAAAGCAGCTCTCGACCACAAACAAGGGTCCACGATTCAGCACCAGCGGAGTACCCAACAGGCCGCACGCGATGGATCACAGGAGGCTATGCGTTAAATGTATGGCCGCACTGCAGGCAGAGAACCTTCGATGCGATAGTGCGCTCCCATACGTCCAACTTCTTCCTGTACGTCTTGGTCTTCCAAGCTCCATAGCCGATCCATACCCCCAACAAGGTAACGGAAGACACGACGTCAGCAATTGCTATATTCATCTCCGATGCTTCCGGTGAAGTCATGGACAGCATGAGGACTGTGTACAGCAGGACGCTGAGCAAAAACCCCTGGAGATAGGCCCATGGATGTTTCGGCGGATTGTACTGGCTGGCGAGCGCGCTCTGCGAGCCGGTCGATGTTTGCTGCTGGACTATTGCACTAATCCGTTGGGTATTTTCAGCGCTGCAAGAGGGACAAGTGAGAACGACAGACATGGGGTGCCTCGCAAGTTTTATGGTTCACATGGGCTTCTTCCCTCACTATCCTTTCTTGAAATCGATACCATGCCCCGAGTAGTACCGAGGCCCATTCTAGGAGGGAGGCGGATAAAGAGGCAATAGTAGTACGGCGGGAATTGGCTGTACGTCCGATTGGGAGTGGTGGTCTTTACGGTGGCGATCGGGTTCCTTCTGGCGGGGCTGGTCACGTTGTACTTTGGCTTTGCCGTCCGTCATTGATGTTGGAAAGCAGGCGGCGCTCTTAGAAGTCTCTGAACGGAAGCCGCAGTTGTGTACTGGGCAGACCATTGTTCAGCAGACGGCGAAGACTCGGCGCGCGAATGCAAGTTGTCTGCGAAGCCAGTAACCGGATTGATGATCTCGGTGTATCGTCAGAAGGCCTCCGTCTAGGAAGTCCTGAATTCTCTCTATTGCTTGGCTCCCTTATCTGCTTCAACAAGACTTTTTTGTGATCACCACAAATGCCATGGGATGTCATTGGGCGGTCGTACAGTTCCTCTTCACCAATGAGCGTCTGCTTCCCCTCTTTCTCACACCATGCACAAATTATTCTCACGTTGTCTCACAGTCAAGCAAGGTCAATGCCGAATATCGGTCAAACAAACACAGGCAAATACGGACAATAAAGACTGGCTGACACACTCACGTAAGATGCGGTGCAGGGAAACGGATGCATATAAAAGACGGGTTTGACAGATCACCCTGGAAAATCAGGCGAAACCGAACAGAAGCGGAATGCATACAGGGAGGATTTGAATAAACGTCATACTATCCCAATCCGACGAATCAACGGGCGGTCGGGAGGCAGGGCGATCAGGTATAGGCGTCAATTTCCCGTGGGCGGACAACGATGTCGAGACGCTCGTGATGATGAGAGGCGAGAAGCTGAAACTCGATGCCGCTGTCTGCGTGCCCGGTTCTGAGACACCGACGTTCCTGCAAACAATGCGGGAAACTGCGTCGAAGGAAAGGATTCAGAAGTGGTTGAAAAACTTGGTGGGCCGTGCAGGGGTCGAACCTACGGCCCGCTGATGAAGAGGGTAAACAGGCCGATTTTTCAAAGCGCTCGTTGTTGCAAAGGTTTCCCCATTTTCATATGAATAATTGCCGGATTGCAGAGTTTCTATTCAGTCGATTGATTCTGCTAAGTGCGACGGTTTGTGATGACTTTTAGCGCAAATTTAGCACAGTGAGATGGGGTGAACCCCTCCGTTGGGACAGCAGAATTCGCACACCCCTATGTTGTCGGCTTTCTGCTTCGCCTTCTTTGCTCCATCGGAACCGGCACTCTCCGCCTGTCGAAAAAACTATATGGTCGCCGTGCCCCGGAGTAACTCGCCTTTGAGAAATGGAATTGGAACAGGGCGGCCCCCTGGCCGCACACCCTGGTCAAAAATTCTCTGGATAGAGCCTTTCGGTCTAAGGCATTTCAGCCCTTGTTTTTTGTCGCATTTCGCTTTCTATTTTCTGCATTTTGTTTACTTCCTTGTTCATGGGTGCCCGTCTTCCCGAAGAGGTGAGGGTCCTGAGGGTTGATCGGTTGCCTAGTGATTCCCCAAGAGTCTTGCCGAACTGGTTGGCGACGGAGGTCTGAGAAAGGGTCGGTGGCGATATGGCCAGAATTCTTGTGATCGATGATGAGGCGGGCATCCGGGATCTCCTCGATACCGCTCTCCGCCGCGAGGGACACGAGGTCATGCTAGCGGACCGTGGACGAACGGGGGTGAACCTGTTCCGACAGGCGCGCCCCCAGGTGACGATTGTGGATCTCAAGCTGCCTGATGTGGGG
>JBQTHY010000313.1:0-2713 GCA_052389395.1 Nitrospiraceae bacterium
CTTGGGTGTCCTGCGACTATCGGCTGGTGATGACCAACGACGAGGTCGCCTGTGAACACCCGAAACGGCCGCGAGAATCGATCCGATGGGAGGATGTGAACCGGATTTGGTATGTGACGACCTCCGATGGCCCGCGGCTTCCCGACGAGTGGCTTTTACTCGAAGGAGATCACGGAGGCTGTTCGTTCCCCACCGAGGCAATAGGCTTCGAGGGTATCTGGGATGAGTTGGAGCAGCGGTTCGCCGGGTTCGACTATAAGCCGTTGATTCGCGGTGGAACCGACGATGCCAAGCATCTCTGCTGGGAGCGACAGCGATAACTAACACTCATTTTGCATGATTTGTGGAAAAGCACTCATTGGGGTCAGCCATGAGCATTGACTTCCAAGCTCTTGAAGCCTTGTGGTTCGACTGTAGGAAAGACCTAGTCGATGATCCAGTCGGTCGGGAGGTCCTGCATAAGGGCTGTCAAGAAGTCTTCCGGCCGGATCTGCTCGGATTGTAGCAGGTCCTGTGCCCGGCCCTGAGCGATGGAGAAGAACTCCTCCTGGACGCGCTCGGGCACACCAAGCAATTCGCTGAGGGACGCTAGGTATTCTCCACTCCCCGCCGCCATATCCTGCTTGAGGTTTTCAAAATTGAGCTCGGTGAAGACCAAGGCCTTGTACTCCTCCTTGATCATGCCGTCCTGGTACAAATCTCCAGGGGTAGTGCTCGAAAGAAAGTCCTTAACCGTTTGTGTGACCGTGCAAGAGGTGCTAACGACTACGAGGGCCAGAAGACAAGAAACCTTAAACGAGGCAAATAATAGACGCATCGAAAACCTCCTTGCAAGGCAAGGCGGACAACGCTAGCTGCCGGTCATTCCTCGGGTTGTCATCTTCCAAAAAGTAGAGAGTGCTAGTCCCACGAAGGCCCGAGTTGAATTGAGCAATATGGGCCTCTCCTGATTGACGTGCCTCCAGTATCATCCTTCGCGGCTCCGGTCAAGCACGATGCCATGGCTCCTTGACGCGAAACAGCAAGGAACGCAGCTGTCGAGCGGCATGAGGGTCCACATCAAATATCCGGTGTCAGGCATGAGGATTGACTTGTTGTCCTGGAGATTCAGGGAACCCTTTCGCAAGGGCTGAGATCCACTTGCCTGGTATGTGGCCATCGGTCAGGCCGTAGCTGATGGTGTAGGAGTCGCCTTGATGCACCGCGCGAGGTCTTCGTCCCTGTTTCGGAGCCTGAATGGAAAAGACAAGATGCACGGTGTCGTCCTTCTTCAGAGCAGGGCACAACCCCGCAAAAGAATCGGTCAAGTTGTTGATGATTCGCTACACGAGGTTAGGGGCTGGATTTTTTCTTTTGCGGAGGCTTTTTCAGTTTTTGCAGTTCGGCGCTCTGCTCGTCCATTTTTTTCTGGAGCGCTTTCATCTCCTCCTTGAGCGCCTGCAGTTCGGGATCGCTCTTTCTACTTGGTTCTGGCATGGTTGATGCCGGTTGAACCGGCTTGGCAGCGGGAGGTGTGGCTGTGTGGGCAGGTTCCGGGGGCGTGGCCAGGAGTTTGGCCAGAAGCTGATAATCAATCACCAACGTCCGGTCGTCAGACTTATCGAACCAACCAGACCGCTCGTAGTTCTCCTGCCGCAGCGCAGATTCCGGCAGGAATTTGACATCGAAGTCGCGCAGTCCGTCGGAGTCTGGTAGGGGACGCGGTTCCTTGTCAACCTTTTCAGCTATGCCCGGTTTGCCCGACATGTAGCGATAGAGCGTCAAGGTGAAATGAAGCGACTGACCCTGGGCAAAGAGCTGTCCCTCGGTGGTTTCCACACTGCCCTTCCGGGAGCGGGTCGGGATATCAGCTGGGTAGTACAGACGGAATCCGACTCGCTGGTTTGGTGTGGCTCTTGCCAGGGCCGCCGTGAGATATGGTGTCAAGAGGGCAATATCGTCTTCCGAAAAGGCAGGGCGATTGCTTGACTCGTAAGATTTCAGAGCTTTGCCAAGCAAGAGCGTGAAGCCGAGTTTTTCCTCGGTATGCACTCCTCGTAAGATACTTGCCACAGTCGTTTCATCCAATTTGATGGGATGCGCCGCTACATAGGACCGGTCCGAAACGGTCTGGAGAAACACGGCGCTCCGAGGATCTTCGTGGATGGTCGTGACAGGAAGAGGGGTGCTAGCACAGCCGGCCGTTATGACACTCAGGTAGCACGTCGTCAGGAGGCACCGAATGAGGTGTGGTCTCAGCCCGGGTCGCTGTGTATGTTGCATAACGTCCTACCTGGGTTTGTGCGATGCGAAGTCAAAACTCGATCAGTTGAGCAGGAGAGCGTGGCAAAAACAAAACGAAACTTCTCAGCGAGGTATCACCATCATGCCACCACTGCAGGCTTGGAGTCTCGCTTGCACCATGACAAATGTCATGATGGGCCCCAAAACCGCCACGCTCTCCTTTAGGATGGAGGCACCTTGCCCTTTGGGGCTCTCTTTTAGAAAGAATTCTAATCTCCCCAACAGGCGAATGCCCGAAAAGCCATGGAATCACCTAATGAATCGAACTCATTGAAAAGGTACGAATTAACATGAAACACTGGTTAAATGCTTGATGCGTTGGGATATCTGAGCGCAAGGTCCAGAGCTTCCTCATCTCTGCGAGAGGCGAGACCAGGATGAGACAGGGAGCTTACCCATTGAAGAGAACCATCCCCCCACGCGCGGAAGT
>JBQTHY010000314.1:0-3003 GCA_052389395.1 Nitrospiraceae bacterium
TCTGCACCGCCGCATCTTCCTCAATCCTCCCGACTGCCGACCGCTTCCCGTCCATGGTTCATCATGAGCATCCCTGTCAAGCCGTTTAAAAATCTTACCCAGAGGCCATTCGTTGCGTCATGACAAAATCTTACCGGGCGACAGACGCCGTGCGCCGCTGTGCCAGGTGTTGTTGCTTGAGCCGATCACTAAAGATCCAGTCTCGCCAGGGCGTCACCGCGCGGGGCTGAGCCACTTTGGCCTTCGTCGCCCGCGGCTGCCGGGTCACGCGATGGGCCAACTGCCAGACCTGCTCCAACTGCGTATCGATGCGTTGGGAGAGCGCAAAGGGATCCGTCCGGGCCAGCACCCGCCGCAGGGCAGCGACCTTGAGACGATCCGCTTCCGCACACGCCAGCACGCGTGTGAAGGGTGTCTGGGGCGTATCATAGCGGCGCAATAGCCGGGAGCCGTGCCGGCTCTTGTGCCGCAGCTTCATCGACGGCTGAAACAGGTTCTGGAAGAGCCGCAGATCCGCATAGAGTGCCTGGAGCGCCGCCAGCGCGGCGGGACTCTCATAGCGATCCCACCCGACGAGCTTGCGCACAGGGGTCCCGTTCTTCTGCTCGATGTGGGCGTTGTCGTCCTTCTTATAGGGGCGCGAGCGGGTGAACCGAATCGGCGGCTGAGCCCGCTGGCAGAAGGCCCACAGATGATTATTGATGAACTCACTCCCATTGTCCGAATCAATCCCGCGCAGCGCAAACGGCAGTTGCCGGGCGATCGCCTCCAGCGCGGCGACCATGCCCTGATGGCCCTTGCCTCGAACGGCCTGCCGTTCGACCC
Source organism: Nitrospiraceae bacterium (assembly GCA_052389395.1). Lineage (GTDB taxonomy): Bacteria > Nitrospirota > Nitrospiria > Nitrospirales > Nitrospiraceae > Nitrospira_D. Next base: position 826 of record JBQTHY010000314.1, read on the forward strand.
ATCCGGTGTGAATGTCGACCGCGTCCAACGTGTACAGGTACTCGCCGTCCGCATTCGCGCCGGCGTGCGACACCAGATCAATTTCCAGATACCCGGCTTTCGTCACATCCCACGGCTCCGTCTGAATCGGAATCATGTGTTTGAGCAACGAGCCCGGCCGCGTCGTGCCGTAGACCCGGCGCTTCACGCGCTGTTTGGGGGCGCGCAAACGCCGCTCGATCTGACGCGGGCTGATCGCCAGCAGCTGCCGCTCCTGCGCCGGCGACAGTGCGAGGCGTCGGCGCAGCCAGGGCAGCCAGGTCGGCAGGGCGGCCTTCAGGCGTACGGCACACAAGTAGCCCGAGGCTGTCCACAGCTCCGACAAGACATCGATGACCGCCGCGCTATACCGCGGCCGCCGCTTCCGCACTCGGCGCGGCCGCGGCCCCGGCAAGGGCCGGTTGAGCAGCCCAATGGCATATTTGCGGTGATCGCCACAGACCCGCATAAATTCATCCAGGATCCGCTGCTTCTCTGCTCGCCTGCTCTGCCGGTATCGAACATCGAGTGACTGCAGATACTCTCGCTTCGATTGCTGCGCCATCCGTCTCCTCTCCATGGGCCCTCCCTGACGCCGCATGATGCGGTCCGGAGGGTCAGAAAACCAGATGTCGCAACGAATGCTCCTTCGGTAAGATTATACACGGCTCAATTCGCCGGCTTGCTTTTTCTGAGGCCTCAGCATAGCCTTACCATTTAGAAATTGCATGAGAGGAGGTTTGCATGGCGAAGGCCAAGACCGAGGCATTGGAGCTAATCAAGAAACTGCCGGATGATGTGACCACCGGCGGAATTATGGAAGAGCTGTTCTTCAAGCAGCAGGTGGAGAAGGGTCTTCAGGATGTGGCCGAGGGACGGGTCCTTACGCATGAAGAGCTGAAAGAAAGAATCGCTCGATGGCGCAAGTCCGCTGGTCGCTGACTGCCTCTTCGTCGAAAGGAAAACCATGTGCGCGGGGATGATGAAATACGGCCTTCCTGGTGGTTAGCTGCGAAGACGAGGATCGAAGGAGAACGCTATATCAGTGTCCCAGATTATCTGAGGAAACTCTGGATGGAGGGGGTTTAGAACATAATTCCATTCGTGCTCGATCACGACTGATGGAACTTTTAGGATGGGAGTTTTGGCACCTTTCGCCCAAGATGTACCGAGTTCCTGTAACCTAACAGGTATAATTTTATCTCTCCAGTTGCCTGGCAAATCAGAAGGAAGGATAGTTTCTATCGCAAGGGTTTCTGGGATTGTTGCTTTTACGCTGACCAGAGAATCGGGGAGTATGTCAGAATCAACATGAACGAGGTATTCGAGAACCGCGAGAGAAAGTGTGCCAGAGGTATAGACGACTGGCGTTCCAGGTTTGTTCCACCGTCCTCCATAGCGTCGCGCCCCCTCGCCGTCTGGAGCAACGTGCTTCTTCAGCGTGAGTCGCCAGACAACCACTAGCCTATGACACCGTGTTCGATCCGTCCCAGCATCGACTCAACTACTTGGGTGCCAAGATCTGTATCAAGAAGATCTATCGGAGCTGTGGCCCCTAAGATTCGATTGGGTCGAGTTAGCCAAGTCGAAGCTTTTTCTTCCGTACCAAAGACCTCGGTGGCATACATCAAAATTCTAGCTAAGCGTGCTAAGCGATCAGATTCCTGTGCGGTAAGACGCTGCTCCGTCTTGCGTCGGGCCATAGTCCGCGGGGGCACGCTGAGGATTTTCGTCATACGCGGCAGATCGAGGTGATATTTTGCGACAATAACTTCTAGCGACTTATAGGGAATTCCTTTGTGAATGATCGTACGAACTTCTTCAGCCGAATGAACTTGTCGCTTAAATACTGCGGTTCCGCCTAACGTTGTGAATAGCTCTTCAGCTTGTGGCATTGGCAACCCCCTACATCAATGGCAACATTATACTGCCATATGGCATTTTTGTCAACGAGCCATTTTCGTCACCAAACACGGAAATATGACCTAGGGTAATAAGCCTAGCTTATGGTTGTGGTTTTGGTTAAGGTTCCAGAGTCGATTTTGACCGGAGCCGCGAACAATCTGCCTCGATTCACGCCGTCCTTGAGGTGATCAGGAGCGAGGTGGGCATACCGAAGCGTCGTTTCGATGTCCCGGTGTCCCATGATCTCCTTCACGG
>JBQTHY010000315.1:0-5247 GCA_052389395.1 Nitrospiraceae bacterium
CCGGTCAAGGTCACAAGGAACCGTCCGGAACCGACATACGCGGAGACAAATGATTCGATCGCTTCGACGGCAGCGCGATCGACCTTTCCTCTGAGATCCAAGGCCGAAGCAGTGGCAATCCCTCCCCACTCCCGAAAGGGTTCGCATCCGAGCTGTTCGTCATAGAACTCAACTTGGCAGGAGGCCTCTAGAATGGCAGAAGGTCCGCGATTCGATCCGCGGATGTAGCTGGAGGTATGTTCGTAGGGAGCCGGAAGGACGTAGACGCCGGCTTGATCCGGATGGCACCAGGGTTCGTCGATCCCCAGGAAGTTATGGTCTGGGCCTTCCCAACCAGCCGGAAGCGTCATGGGCTTTTCCCCACTACACACGCAGGTTTTTCAGGCCTGTCAGATCCGAATAGGCACGGCCTCTAGCGACGGGATCGCTTGGGAAGATTTTCCTGAGGAATAAAGACCGCCAACGCGATGACTGTGGTCCACCTGTTCGGCTTGCCGATAGCCGACTGCGTGATATTCAAGGTTCTCACGATCTTTCCGCCCATCTTAAAAACCTGCTCACGCTCTTTCCAGGCAATGTTGGGATCGAACTCCACTCCTAAGGTTGTGGCCAACATCTGCGCGGCCAAATCTTCCGTGTACTCTCCCGTTTCCTCATCCGTCTCACCGTGGGCATGATGCTCCGACAGATAGCCATAGGTGCGGCGGTCGGTGGGCTTCGCGAGGCCAATCGAGGCCGAGACCAGCCGGTTTCGCTCGTTGGTCTCGGAACGGGCCATGACACAAAACGTGATCTCACCGGGGTTCACGAGCTTCTCTCCGCGCTTCCGCGGGATGATTTTGCAATTCGGGGGAAGGATGGACGAAACGGTGACGAGGTTACAATAGGCCACACCGGCACTGCGCAACGCCTGCTCGAAGGAGGCCAACTTTTCCCTGTGGACTCCGACTCCTCTCGTCAGAAACATATGCGTAGGTACCATCGTTTCCCCTTTCGTCTTGGCGATCAGGTTTATCTGGTATTTCTGAGTTGTTTGGCCACGTCCTGTGACAAGACCAACCAGACAAACGAAACAGACCAGACCGGCTGGAGGTATCGGGCCGCACTTGTATCAAGATTGGACCCGCTTCGCAATATCCTCTAAAGATTTTTTTTCAATGCGAGCCGGTCGGCTCTTTTAGGTTCAACACCAACAGCCTGGATTCTGTCATGTCTTCAATCGCGGCACGGATTCCCTCGCGTCCCAGACCGGAATCTTTCACGCCGCCGTAGGGCATGTGCTCGGCACGAAACGTGGGGATCTCGTTCGCCAGGACAGCGCCGACTTCCAGATGACGAAAGGCATGAAAGATTTTATTGATGTCCTGCGTAAATACACCAGCCTGCAGCCCATAGTCCGATTGATTGAGCGACGCGATGGCCTCGTTGAGCTGACGATATGGCGTCACAGTGACGACGGGCCCAAACACTTCACTGCACGAAACCTTCATCTCCGGCTTCACATTCGACAGCACCGTTGCCTCCACGACAGATCCCAGCCGTTTTCCACCCAACAGCACTCGCGCACCCTCTGCCACCGCTTCGCCGATCCAGCTCTCAACGCGTTGGGCGGCAGCTTGATCGATCAACGGACCAATGATCGTCGCCTCATCGGTCGGATCCCCGGCCTTCAATCGAGCGACATGCATCAGCAGCTTCGTCGTAAAAAGATCCGCGATCGCCTGGTGCACAAAGACCCGCTGCACAGAAATGCAGCTTTGCCCGGCATAGCCGAACCCTCCGGCAGCACAGCGCTGGGCCGCCAGATCCAGATCGGCATCCGGCTCGATGACCACACCAGCATTGCCGCCAAGTTCGAGGGTGACTTTTTTCTTCCCGCACTTGGCTTTCAACATCCACCCCACCGGAGCACTGCCCGTGAAGCTCAAGAGCTTGAACCGAGGATCCATGACCAACTGCTCAGCCAAGGCGTTGGCGCAAGGCACCACATTAAGCCCGCCCGGCGGGAGCCCCGCTTCCAACGCGACCTCTCCCAATAACAGAGCCGTCAGCGGTGTTTGGGGAGCCGGCTTGATCAGGATCGGATTGCCGGCGGCAAGCGCCGGCGCCACCTTGTGCGCGACTAGATTCAACGGGAAGTTGAACGGGGTAATCCCAAGAACGGGCCCTATGGGAAAGCGACGGAGAATGCCGAGATGGGAATCGGAGCCGGGAGTCCAATCAAGCGGCACCACCTCCCCTGGAATCCGCCTCGCTTCTTCGGCTGCTACCGTAAAGGTTTGAACCGCACGGCTGACTTCTCGCTTCGCATCGGCGATCGGCTTGCCTGCCTCGGCGGTGATCGTCGAGGCGAACTCGTCTCGCCGTCGATAGATGAGTGCGGCGATCTGCTGGAGAATATTGTAGCGGGCATGCCCTGGAAGCTCACCCATCGTCGCGGCTGCGCCGCACGTGGAGACCACGGCCTCCTCCGCATCGGACTCAGTAGCCTGAACCACATCGGCGATCGTCTGCCCATTGAACGGATTGACGACGCGGGCCGTCGTGTCGCCTTTTTTCCATTGACCGTGAACGAGAAACGGGCGCGGTTCCTGCACAGACATGCTCTCCTGGAGTCGACAATAATTAGTCCGCCGTTTCGACCGGCGCAGTAGATTCAACGGCAGGTTGAGCGGCAGCGTCCTGCTGTGCAGCCACAGCCTTGGTGATCAGCTCTTCTGTTCCCCAATCACGGATCGCCTCAAGGGTAAAGCCTTCGTAGGTCGAAACACCGTGACACGAAGGACAATCCGGCATGGGGACTTTTCGATAGAAGACTTCCCCAAGGCAAGACATGCAGACCCAAAAATGGTCGTCACGATGGTGCACGGGCCAGAAAGACTGTGTTGAAGTCATAAGAAATTCCTACCTTCCTACAAGCGTGGATAATGTGATCATGGTGCCGGCGCATACCGGCTGTACCGGCTCATGCAGTCCCAGTATCATCTTGCTAATGCGGGACGATCGCAAGGAGTCGGTCAATTTCCTCAGCGAACATCTCGAACGGAACCGCCCCCGGAATCGCGATGGCCGGTTCCTTCTGCGTCGGTTCCCCGGCTGTTTGCATTAGAATGAAGCCTGGGGTTCCGCGAAATCCCCAGCGATTGGCCTCAAGACGATCTTCAAAGATCGACTTCGTGTATCGTCCATCGTTCACGCAACGTTCAAATGCAGACTGATCAAGCCCGAGCGCGGTCGCATGACGGATGTACGCCGCCTTGTCGAGTCGGCTCCCCTCAGTAAACAAGCGATCATGCATGGCCCAATACTTACCCTGGGCTCCCGCACATCGCGCCGCTGTCGCAGCATCAAGGCCTGGGCCCTGATCAGCTCGAGGAAAGTCTCGGTAGAGAAATCGCACCTTTCCGGTATCAACATAGCGGGCCTGAATGAGCGGCCAAGTGTCCTTGAAAAATTTCAGACAATAGCCACATGTAAAGTCGGAATATTCGATGAGTGTGACCGGCGCATTCATCTGTCCCCTCACCCGCCCGTCGACTACGAACGGATCTGTGGCCCAGAGAGGGGGAGACCACGCGAGGCAGCACAAGATTACAGCCGGAACAAGCCGTGTGACATTCCTCTTCATAGACGGCGCGCAGCGCTGGCTTTCTTTCGCTCCAGGAGCCCCATCATCAACAGGGGCCAAACCACGGTCGCATCACTGAGCACTTCGGCGAATCGTCCACCATCCTTTGGAGCCACGAACTTTCCCCACGAGAGTCCTTCTTCATAGGTACAGCCGCTGAGCCCACCCCAGTAGTCCGGCTCCGGACAGATTCTGACTCCGTAGTGGAATCGAGGCGGCTTCAAGCTGAGACCCAGCCGAAGGTTGCCGATCTCAATGTAAGGGCCGATCTGTTGAGCCCAATTCCTCGGCACGCCTCCACCAATCGTGAAGATGCCAAGCTTCTTGGCCGAGAGAACGTGATCTGCGTAGCTGTTGAGATCGAGGTACGGATTAAATGACGGGCAGGATTGGTGGATGGCCTTCAATATGGCAAGATCTCCCCCTTGACCGGCCTGGGCGCGGGCTCGATCGATCTCACGCCTCATGGCCCAGGTCCCCACATCAAGCCCCATCTCAGAATCCGTAAAGGCCGGGATGTACACCGGTACGCGCTTGAGGTACGCGCTTTTCAATATCCCGTCGCCGCCGAATTCTTCCGCCAAGGTCTTTCCCAATTCGCGCGTGAGGATTTCTGAGGAGAGCGGCTGATCTTGCTTGAGCCTTTTCAACGTTTGCGCCACCACGTGCTCGACATAATTCAAATTCGCTTCCATCTCAAGCGTGTCGTAGACCCGGTTGTACCCTTTCCGGAAGAGGTCCTCGTCATTCATCGAGGGATGATGCCGATAATGCGTCTTGCCGACAGATTCGCTGAGGCCATGGGCGATCAGCGCCCCCGTGGAGATGATGCAATGCACCATCCCCTCATCCACCATCGTGCTGATGATCTTGCCCATTTTGGCAATCGTCATGGCGCCGGACAACGTCATGACGACTTTGCAGTCGTGATCATTGATCATCGACCACAGGACTTCGAACGCCTCCCCAAGACAACGCCCCCCGAAGGCCGTTTTGCTCATGGCGACCAACAGATCGTTGAACGAAGCAATCTTTCCGGGGTCGAGGGGCTCGAGCGCTTCCAATCCATCTTTTGCGCCGTCATGGAATTCGCGTGCTGCCATGGCGTACCACCCTGAGAGGAGATGTTAGTATAAATCGCATTTCTTATACACAACCGACGATAGAGGCGTCAATGAAGTTGAAGAGCACGCGGCCTGGTTGTGATGAGGATACACCCGTTCGGATTTTTCACGAGCATGTTTTTCTGTTGAACAAGAATCACGGATGCGTGAGAAGACACGATTTGCGCAGCGATTAGGCTTTCACCGTCTTTCTGTCAGCCGCGGAAGGGGACGCTGAATCCACACCTCTTCAGGCTTATTGCACAAGCTCGAAAAACACACTGCGAGATAGCTCATCGAAGTGCTGTCTCCTGCCGACGCAAATCTCTCATCGAGACAAGCGGGTAAATTTGGAACTGCTTATCCCGTAGGCAGAAGGAGTCATCCCACCTCTGGATCAAGCTCGATCGTTTGGAATGGATAAAGAAAACCCTTGACGGCTTATCCGCGCTAGAATGTGAAAGCGGCGCGTGGCACGAGAGAGCTGATATAAATGAGACACCTGCGTGTGTTGTT
>JBQTHY010000316.1:0-2769 GCA_052389395.1 Nitrospiraceae bacterium
TAGATCACGTTCGTCGGCTCTTTTTGCCAGTATTGCGTGAATTCATCGAGCTGAGTCAGTGTGGAGAAGTCCGTCATGCGATCGAGAAAGAGTTTTCCATTCAAGTGATCGATCTCGTGCTGAATGCAGATGGCGTAGAGTCCTGTCGCTTCAAAGTCGAGCGATTTGCCGTTTCGATCCAACCCCTTCACCCGAACCAGGGAAGGTCTGGTGACTTTTCCCCGCAATCCGTCGACGCTCAGACACCCTTCCCAGTTCTCCACCTGTTGCGGACCGTAGTACAGGATCGAGGGGTTAAGGAGGACGGTCTCAGGGAACCCACCCTCCTCCTTGCAACCCATCACGGCCAATTGAATCGAGCGAGACACTTGAGGCGCAGCGAGACCGATCCCCGGTTCGGCATACATCGTTTCAAACATCTCATCGATCAGACGCTGTAGTTCAACAGACTTGATCTCGCGCGGGGCCACGGGACCAGCGACCTTGCGAAGAATGGGATTGCCGAGCTTGGCGATTTTCAGCATGGGTGAGCGTGCTTGGCTCTATCGATCGAGACGCACGCTATATTCCTAACACAGGGATCTTTGAGCCTGCAACTCCGCGCACGCTGCTGAAAAAGTCCGCCAGCGTCGTTCTCCCATCGCTCAGAGGCTCAACGTACGGCAAAGAGTACGATTCGCATCTTCGCTCGCTGCGGCCTTGCTGGACGGCCTTTTTGAACAGCCTGCCGGCTATACTGATCCCAGGCGCGATCACCTTACTGCTGTTTATCAGCGCAATCAAAATAGTTTTTCAAGACCGTCGTAGGACTGCGGCACCGCTACGAGCTTCGTTTGGGTCGTTGGGGCTCTGGAAATTCAAAGATCTCCTTGTTGGCGTCCCACCACTCGAACCATTCGCTCGCCCACACCGCACGATCCTGCTTCGTCGACGTGTCCCAATCGTGGAACTCCGTTTCATGACGCGTCAAGATCCAGAGCGAGTGCAGCGCAGACGTCGCCACGAACCGCTCGTCATCGGTCACCATTGGAATCAAGACGGGGATGACCGCCTTCTGCCTCACGTACCGAGCCTCGAACGCCGCGGCTTTTCTGACCGAAGGATTCAGATCCTTGGCCATCACTTCGATCGCCCCCGGTGTCTTGGCCGGATCCAAACGAATCGCCACCCGCAAGGCATGTTCGCGCACACGGGGAACTTCGTTGGGCTCCTTGGCGGTGGTCAGAAGCGCGGGGACTCCCGACACCCCTTTTATCATCGAGAGGGTTTCAATCGCGTTGTACCGGATTCGAGGGCTGGGCATGGTCAGCGCCTTCACCAGGACCGGAACCGACGGTTCGCCCAGATGCACGAACTCACCCATCGCCCAGAATTCTTGTTTGCCTTCCAGCAACGGCAACAACGCCTCCGCTCGTTTGATTTCCTCGGGACTCAGCGGATTCGTATTAGGAGGGATGGAAACATCAGGCACATCCTGGTTTCTCGGTGGAGCCTCGTAAGGTAATTGGACCGGCCACACACGCGTCGCTTGGCCTGCCTCCCCATAGAGCCTGTGCTCCCCTCCCACCAAGCTCACCAGAAGCACGACCGCAATCCGGCTGATTCGATACATGTTCAGGATGGTTGGACTCCTCTTACCACTTCTTCGGGATAAATAAGGAATTGGAAATGTAGCGACGGTTGCAGCGGCCTTCCCATGCACGCGAGCCTAAGCACTGAGGACCGCAAGGATTGACCAGCAGGACGTGCGCGATGGATCAGCTATCCAACCCAATCTTGGAGTTGGCTTCTCGTTGGCGCTTTCTGACCCGAACCTTCTCATGATGTTTGCGGAGCAACTGCCGACGGATAACATCGCGATCCTCCGCGACGATGCAAACTAAGCGGTCCATATCTTCGGCATGCTCCCGAACCAGGTCCGATAATTTCCGCAGTTGCCCTTCTAGGCGCGCCAACCGCCATGCCATTCCGCTCAAAGATTCCACAGGCTTGGCGGAGGACTTCGTCACAGGTCTGTTATTGCTTCGAGGGAGTGCAGCCACAACGACATCTCGCTTCATATTCACCCCATTTCTCTTCCCAGGAAACAGAGACGATCATGCTCTGACTGCTAGTATTATCCGCAGACGAGTGGAAGTCAACGTTTCCGCTTCCTTTCTCTATGCCGGCCCTGCTAGAATTTGACCGCATGAACAATATTTTCACGATGGTCCTCGCGGGCGGCAAGGGCGAACGCCTCTATCCGCTGACCGACCAGCGCGCCAAGCCAGCCGTGCCGTTCGGCGGGAAATACCGCATCATCGACTTCACCTTGAGCAATTGCTTGAATTCAGGGCTCCGCAAGGTCGCCGTTCTCATCCAGTACAAATCTCATTCGCTCGACCGGCACATCCGGGTGGGTTGGAATATTTTCAACGCTGAACTAGGAGAGTATATCGCTTCAGTTCCGCCGCAGCAGCGCATCAGCGAAGACTGGTACAAAGGCACCGCCGACGCCGTCTTCCAAAACATGTTCTTGATCGATGCGGAACATCCTGAGTTTCTCCTGATCCTGGCCGGTGACCACATTTATAAGATGAACTATGCCGAGATGTACAATTGGCTCATCGCCAAGAACGCCGATGCGGTCGTGGGGGCGATTGATATCCCGATTCAGGAGGCCACGCGGTTCGGCGTCATCTCGGTGGACGAAGAGTATTGCATTACTCGCTTCGATGAAAAACCGGCGCAGCCTAATCCTCTACCCAACGACCCTGCCCACGCGTTTGG
>JBQTHY010000317.1:0-9238 GCA_052389395.1 Nitrospiraceae bacterium
AATGGAACCGTGCTGGTTCCACCAGCAGGGTTACAGAAGGTCACGCTGACCGCCGGCAGAGAGGGAGTAAACTGGACGACCGGCCACGGTAGGGATGCCCCACCCGCCAATGGTATAGCGGCCGGCATGGCAGGCGCATCAGCAAAGCAACCACGCTCGCCCTGGAAGGTCAACTGGGCGGTCTTAATACTCGTGGTGTTGGTCTTGGCCTCAGAAGCCCGAGACTTTCTCTGATACTCCATAAAGTTCGGGATAGCGATGGCCGCCAAGATCCCGATGATCGCCACGACGATCATCAACTCAATGAGGGTAAAACCCTCTTGTTTCCGAAATGCCCTACACATCGTACTGCCTCCTTGTTAATGGGTTCACTGACGGCCCAACTTGCTATGGTCTTGTCCTGTTAACCTGCGGCGCCATATTGCCGCCTGCCAGTCTTTCTAGCAGGTTTGGTGCCCGTCAGCGATATAAACAGCTCTATCAGCGACTCCTTGAAAAGCAACGAGTTATGAGGAATCCGCAGGGCGGGTTATCCTGGTTTGCCCGCTCCTTTCCCTTCCACAATCTGCTCCGGATTGCCGAGAATTGGCACTTCTTCTCTTGCCCTGTACTGGAATCGTGCGAGGGAGGAACACTTTGGACCTCTCCAAATACCAGGGATCGAAGAGGTTCGTCTGCGCACAGAAATCTCGTGGTAGGTTACGAGCTAGGAAGAGGAGCGGATGGGGCGAGTTCGCTAAGGCTGTATCTTCTCTAATACACGGCGCTTAGCCTGTTGGATACGGTCTTCTTGGGCCGGGTCGCCCATGCCGTGCTCCCGGAAGCGCTGGAGCAGCTTTTCATTGGAGGGATCGAGTTCAAGCGAATGAAGCCAGGCTTCTCGGGCATCCGATAGCTTTTGCTGCTTCATGTAGATCTCGCCAAGGTGTTCGTAGATAACTGGGTCGTCGCCGACCAATGTCACAGCCCGCTTGATCTCCGTGAGCGCCTCTGTGATTAACCCTGACTTGTAGAACGCCCACCCAAGGCTATCGACGTAGTACCCGTTGTCAGGCTTGAGCGCCACCGCCTGCTTGGTGAGAGACAGGGCCTGGTCTATCTTGATACCCCGCTCTGCGTAGCTATAGCCCAGGTAGTTGAGTGCATCGGCATGGTGTGGGTCTAGGGAGAGCGCCGTCTCCATGGCTCGCACAACATCCTCAAACCGATTCAGCTTGTCGTAGGCCGTGCCAAGGTTGAAATGCAGATCAGCGTTCTGGGGGTTGTGACGAATCCCCTCTTCAAAAGCCTGTGACGCCTTATCGAATTGATCGGTCTGTAGAAGAGCCAACCCCAGCACAATATGGGGTTCGGGCTGTTTCGGAGTGAGCCGCACCGCTTCGTTCAGATGCGTGATGGCTTCCGGAAACTTCTTGAGACGATACTGGAGCACCCCAAGATGGATATGACTCTCCGTAAATGTTGGATCCAATTGAATGTTGAATTGGTATGCTTCAATGGCTTTCGGGAAGTCCTTGGTCTCTTCATACAAATAGCCCAGGTAGTCACGTACCTTGAGCTCAGTCGGCCTGGCCTTCAAGATAATCGTGAGTTGGTTGATCGCCTTCGAATACTCTTTCATCTCGCCGTAGATCAGCGCCATGCGCAATTGCGCGTCGAGATCCTTAGGATCTTCCTCCAACATCTTTTCGAGTTCGGCCAATCCTCTCGCATAGTTCTTGGTCGTCAGATATAACTGGATCAGATGTTGACGAATGTCCTTATTGTTTGGGTTCACACGCTGCAGATACTTTTCGAGGACGGCAATGGCCTTATCCTTCTCTTGGCGTGATTCATGAAAAGCGGCTATGGCAAGATAGGCCGGCTCAAAGGACGGATTCGCCTCGATGGCGCGATCAAAACTCGCCAAGGCCTGCTCGGCTTGACCGGATTCAATTTGGATTCGCCCCAGGTAGTAGTTCCCGATAGGGGAATCCGGCGCGTAGTTGAGTCCTTCATTGACGGCCTGTTCAGCTTCGGCCAATCGTTTTTGGGTCAACAGGATAAATCCTTTGTGGAAATAGGACTCTCCTCTTTCAGGTGCACGGTCGATGGCCAAATCCAATAACCGAAGCGCGCGATTCGGCTTACCCGCACTGGCTAGAATGCTTGCCATTTGCGTCAGCAGTTGTGCGTTTTGCCCTGTTCCCTCTCCGACTTCCTCCGCATACTGCACGGCTTTGGTTAAATCGCCCAAGCCAAAATACAGCCCCGCCAGACGGGCTTTGACCTCGTGCGCGGCGGGGTCAGCCTTCAGTGCTGCTTGATATTCCTTCAGTGCTGTTTCGGTATCCTGGGCAAGTTCGGCTTGGTACCCCGTCATGAAATGATAGGTGGCAGCAGAATCCGGAGTGGGTGCCGCGGGCTGTTTCGTTGTTGAAGTGACGGGGGTCGCCGTCTCCTGATGATCCGGCACAGCTGCGCAGGCCATGATCCCGAGGGGGATCAATGCCGCGAGGAACCCGTTTCTGAACTCGGGAGACCGGCAGAGGCCGAACGGCAGATAGCGCGCGGTTGTTCGTCTTCCCTGCATCAGAGCCTTCGTCCGAATTGATTGTAGCTGAGGTACCTAGCAGAATTATACCGAGCGTCGGAGCGATGCGCAAACCAGCTCACGATTCCCGAAGCTCGAGGCTTTCAAACTTGGCGAACCGATCCTGGAAAAAGAGTTCCTTTCTTCCGATCGGTCCATTGCGATGCTTGCTGACGATGATGTCGGCGATGCCCTTCCGTTCCGAATTTGGATCGTAGACATCTTCTCTATAAATGAAGATGACCACATCCGCGTCTTGCTCGATCGCCCCGCTCTCGCGCAGATCGGCTAACATCGGAATCGGGGGCTTACGAGCCTCCACCGCGCGGCTCAACTGAGAGAGTGCCACAACCGGGACATTCAGTTCCTTCGCCAAGGCTTTCAACGAACGGGAGATGTCGGAGATTTCTTGCTGGCGAGATTCTGAATCGCTTCGCCCCTGCATCAGCTGAAGATAGTCCACAATCAACAGATCGAGCCCCTTCTCGGCCTTAAGACGACGGGCCTTCCCGCGCATCTGCTGCACCGTGATCGCGCCGGCGTCATCGATATAGATCGGTGCCTGCTCCAACCGGCCCGCCGCCTCGGCCAATCTCCACCAATCTTCCTTTTGCAGCTTTCCCGTCCGCAACGCGTGGGAATCGACTCGCGCTTCCGAACTCAGCATCCGGAGCACGATCTGAGGTTTTGACATCTCCAGGCTGAAGATGCCAACTACGGAATTCGCATGAATGGCTGCATGCGTCGCGAACGCCAGCGCGAGGCTCGTTTTACCCATACTCGGTCGACCGGCCACCACCACCAAGTCAGACGGCTGGAGCCCTGCCGTAATCTCGTCGAGATCGTAGTAGCCGGTCGGCACACCCGTGACACGCTCTTTCCGCTTTGAGAGTTTGTCGACCAAATCAAGACTCTCTTTGATAACCTGGTTGATCGGGCTAAAGGACCGCTCCAGTTTGCCCTGGGCGATGCTGAAGACGGACCGCTCAGCAAAATCGAGCAGTTCGTCGATCGGCACGGCCCCCTCATAGCCCCGGGTCAATACTTCCGTGGATATGTTGATCAACTGGCGCGCCACCGCTTTCTCGCGAACGATCTTGCAGTGGTATCTGATATTGGCTGAGCTGGGAACGATTTGAACAAGCTCGGCGAGATACGCGGCGCCTCCGACCCCCTCCAGCTCCCCTTGCTCCTTCAAACGCTCGGTCAACGTGATCTGATCGATCACTTCGCCGGTATCAGACAAATCGAGCATCGCTCGATACACTTTCTTGTGCGCCGTTCGATAGAAATCCTCCTCGACCAAGATTTCCATCGCTTTCGGCATCGCGGCGTTGTCCAGAAGAATAGCCCCAAGCACCGATTGCTCCGCCTCCAAGTTTTGAGGGGGCAGCTTCGGTTGAGAGAGATCAACAGCTTCGACTGGTCTCATCCTTTCCTCTCCGTTCCGGCAGGCGCCCGACGCATTCGCGCTACAAGATCCGTGATTGACGTCGTTTTCTTGTTGATGCGAGGACGGCCATTCCCGCTTCCGGTGCTCTGCCTGGTCTCTTGCTGGATCACTAGCACCTGGTCACGTTTGGCTCCGTCAGCATCGACCACTATAATGGTATCCGCCTGCGCCCGGAGGCCGGCCTCCGCCGCTGCTCCGATCAGGTCCTTTGCCGATGTCGAAAGAATCTGTTGCACCACGCGCTTGCCCGATTGACGAAGTTGCCCGGCGACAGAGATGAGCGGCTTCGCTGATGCGCGCAGCGCCACGACAAGAACGTCCACACGCGCCATCTCAGACGCTTTCCCGGAGAGGTTAAGCCCCTGAAAGAGTCGATCAACATTCAGAGCGAATCCGGTGGATGGGATGTTCCGCCCGAACCGGCCAATTAAGTGGTCATAGCGCCCGCCACCGCCTAATTCAACTCCAACCCCGTCGGCAAACACATCAAACACGACACCATCATAGTAGTCGAATCCTCTGAACTCCCCCAGGTCAAGAAACAATGGATCTTGGTACCCCGCAGAACAGAGAAGTTGATAGACCTTCGTCAACCGATCCAGCGCCTGTACCAGAGGCTTCTCACTGCCGGCAAGCTCCCGTCCCCTCGCGAGAACTTCAGCCTGACCACAGAGCTCCGGCGCTTCTAAAATGGCGCGGGCAAAAGTCTTAGTGACCCGCTCCTGCGCAAGAATTTCTTCAAGCCTCGGCAAATCCTTTCGGGCCGCGGCCTGCTCAGCACGCTTCTGCCCCTCCGGCGACAATCCCGCTCGAACGAGCAACCCCTTAAAAAACCCCACGTGTCCCAGCGAGATCTTGAATGAACGCAAGCCGACTTGCTGTAAACACTCAATCAGGAGGCTGATAATTTCTGTGTCCGCGGTCGAGTCATGCGCCCCGATCAGTTCCGCCCCGACTTGGAAGATTTCCCGATCTCGCCCAGCATGTTCCGGTTCATGGCGAAAAACCGTGGCACGGTACGACAACCGCAGCGGCAGGTTTGAACCCATCATGCCCATCGCGACGGTACGGGCGATCTGCGCCGTCGCATCTGGTCGAAGCAACAGAATGCGCCCCGTTGTCCGGTCCGCAAACTTGTAGCATTTCTCGATCAACTCCGATTCAAGGCCCGGCGCGAGGACGTCAAGATACTCAAACGTCGGCAGGATGATCTCGTCGTATCCCCACTGACTGACGTGGGCGAGCAGCTGGGATTCCAGACGCCTGACATGGTGAGCCGCCTCCGGAAGGATGGTCGCCATCCCCCCAGGAACCAGAGAGCGCTCTCGCCACGGGTGGATCTGCCGCGAAGGAACGCTGGGCATCGGAGGAGCAGAGGCCATAACACCCCGGGGGATTCTACAATTGCTAGGAGAGGCTTGCGACTCTGACCGAAATAATATTCGAGCTGGACTTGATCTGTTCCAGGACACCGGAGGGGAACTCCGTATCGGACCCGATGATCAACAACGCGTTCTCACCGCGCTTTTCCAACGCACACTGCATGCGCACGATGTTGATATTGTTGTCTCCCAACACCTTGCCGACCATCCCGATCACCCCGGGACGATCGATATTATGGATGAGCAGCATGTGGCCTTCCGGCACCACTTCAACCTTGAATTGATCAATTTCGACGATCCGCGCCTCTTTCTTGTGATACAACGTCCCCGCAACTTGATGTGACGCCTTACCAGCCTCGACACGTACCCGGATGAGACTCGTAAAATCTCCGGCGTCTGAGCTCCTGACCTCCTTCACCTCGATGCCCCGCTCCTTCGCCACGATCGGAGCGTTCACGTAATTCACGGGGTGCTCCATGATCGGCGTGAGCAGTCCCTTCAGGACGGCTATGGTCAACGGAGCCACGGACAGTGTTGCGACTTCACCGCTGTATTCAGCCGTGACCCGTTCAATGCCGCCTTGACAGAGTTGAGTCTGGAGTGACCCGAGCTTTTCCGCCAACGTGAGATAGGGTTGCAGGCGAGGCAGCAATTCTGGAGCAACCGATGGGATATTGACTGCGCCTTTGGCCACCCCCCTGGTAAAGTAGTCAACGATCTGCTCCGCTATCCCGATGGCGACATTCTCTTGCGCCTCGGTCGTCTGGGCTCCGATGTGCGGGGTACAAATGAAATTGTCCAGCGTCAGCAACAGGTTATCCGGCTTGACCGGCTCTTCCTCGAATACGTCGAAGGCCGCCGCCGCCACGCGTTTGGTCTTCAAGGCTTCGAAAAGATCACTTTCGTTGACAATCCCGCCGCGGGCACAATTCACGATCAGCACGCCCGGCTTCATTTTTTCGATCGCTTGAGCATTGATGATGCCCCTGGTTTCCGGCGTGAGCGGTGTATGTAGGGAAATAATGTCAGCCCGCCGGTACAGTTCATCCAGGTCGACCATCGCCACGCCCATCTCCTCTGCGCGCTCTTTCGCCAAATAGGGATCGAACGCCACAACGCTCATCCCGATACCCTGCGCCAGTTTAGAAAGGTGCCCCCCGATCTGGCCGATACCCACGATACCCAACACTTTGTTATAAAGTTCCACTCCCATGAATTTTTCTTTTTCCCACTTGCCATTCTTCATCGAAACGGTAGCCTGGGGAATTCGACGGGCCATGGAGCAGATCATGGCGAGCGTGTGCTCAGCCGTGGTCACGGTGTTACCACCCGGCGTGTTCATGACAACGATCCCGCGACGGGTTGCAGTAGGGGTGTCGACATTGTCCAGGCCGGATCCGGCCCGACCAATCACCTTCAGCCTATCGGCGGCAGCAATAAGTTCTGCCGTGACCTTGGTGCCGGAGCGCACGATCAGCCCGTCAGCATCCTTGATTTCTTTGAACAGCTCCTCTTTCGACATGTTCGACTTCACCACCACGGTGAATCCGGCCTTCTCCAGGATCTCCACCCCCTGTTGAGACAGACTATCGCTCACCAGAATTTTCATCTTGTTTGGTAGCGTCATTGTCCTAAAGTCCTCAAGTCGTAAAGTCTTCAAGTCATCTGGTCCAGAAAGCCGGTAGTCGACTTTGGACTTTCGGACTTGACAGACTTTCCGGCCGGTTAACCCTTCGCCATCAAAATTTCTTGTGCTTTTCCAACGCCGCTGCCCAACTTCACCGGATGGCCGAGCCCCTTTAAGACCATTTCGGTCGCGGCTAATGCCGCGATCACATCGAATGTATCCGCGTAGCCCATATGCGACAGGCGGAAAATTTTCCCCTTCAGATAATCCTGTCCACCGGCGGCCGTAATGCCATATTGCACACGAAGGTTCTTGTAGATGGTTTGCCCATCGATCCCGTCCGGTGCACAGACTGCGGTCAACGCATCACTGGGCGACTGTTTGGGGAACAACGCCAAACCGGCAGCTTTCGCCCCTTCGCGCATCGCGTGGGCCAACCTCCCCTGCCGCGCAAACATCTTCTCGAGCCCCTCAGCCTTCATGATCTTGAAGACCTCTTGGAGACCGAGAATTAAGGAAACCGTTGGTGTAAACGCAGTCTGGTTTTTGGTCTGGGTCTCACGTTCCTTCTTGAAATTGAAGTAGAAGGCAGCATTACTGGCTTTGTCCGCCAAAGCCCAGGCCTTGTCGCTCACACTCACGAATGCCATGCCAGGAGGCAGCATCAGCGCCTTCTGCGACCCGGTAATGACCACATCCAACCCCCACGCATCAGTCTTGATGTCGTAGACCCCCAGGGCTGTGATGGCATCGACGACGAGGATCGTGTTGTCATATGCCTTTACGATCTCACCCAGAGCCTTCACATCGTGAGAGACACCGGTAGAGGTTTCGCTGGCCTGCACATACACCGCCTTAATGGAGGGGTCCTTCTTCAGAGCATCGGCAACTTGTTGGGGATTGACCGCATGCCCCCATTCAACCTTGATCTCGGTCGCCTGAACTCCAAAAGTTTTGCAGAGCTTGCCCCACCGCTCACCGAATTTCCCGCCGTTGACACACAACGCTCTGTCGCCAGGGGACAGAAAATTCGATACGGAACCTTCCATGCCGCCGGTGCCGGAGGAAGCTAACATCAAGACATCGTTGCGGGTCTGGAACAACCACTTTAGCCCCTCACGGACTTCGGAAAAAATAGGGTCGAACTCTGGTGCCCGATGATGGATCATGGGCCGGGCCATCGCCAGGAGAACCTCGGGTGGCACAGGCGTTGGACCGGGGGCCAATAGATACCGCTTCAGCATTGGCTGATCCTCCTTCAATGAAACCTGGTGGGATACCAACAGGAAAAGAGGCGGTACGCTACCATTAGCACTGGGAGACTGTCAAGAAATCGGACTGCACAACCAATGATGTTTTCAGGTTTTTTCTCTCTTTCTAGGACAATCTCTTATCGCAAAGGGCCTGGCCTTTTCCGTCGGACACCGGCCCCTATTGACACCAAAGAGGGGCGTGTGGACCGTTCAATTCCTTGACAAGCAATGAATCGGTCGCTAGTCTAGCCTGACCATTTGATATATTTCTTCATATCCTTTCCCCATCAACATGAGGCCATCGTTGATCCAGCCTGGACTTCGACTCACAAATGCGATCGCTATAACCTTCTTCGTGCTCGTCGTCGCTACGCTTCTATTTCCTACAAGAAGCGTTGCACAGATCGCATCACCAGATCCAATCGCAACTGAATCTCCCACGATTGAACCCCCACAAGAGGACGAAGACATTGATCCCAATCTTGTGCCACTGGACCAGGAGTTGACCGTCACCCCGCCCGATCTCAATTCAGCGGCGGGGGAATCCGAGAATTCGGAGGAAGTTAGGAGAAGGTCATCCTCCGTGAACAGTGTTGTCCCCATGGTCCAAATTCCTGAGCCATCCGATAGCGCCACAACTTCAAAAACAGCGGCCTATAATATTCCGGTCGTCATGGATTCGAGCGTGGAAAGACACATCCATTTCTTTAACACGTCGATTCGGAGCCGATTTGAACAATGGCTCGTGCGCTTCGGTCGGTATCACCCGCTTGTCGAAAACATTTTCGCCGAATTTGATCTCCCGAGCGACCTTGTGTATCTCTCGCTGGTCGAAAGCGGATTTAATCCCTATGCCTTCTCACGGGCCAAAGCAACAGGCCCGTGGCAGTTCATGAAGGGAACCGGAAAACTCTATGGACTACGCATCGATCACTATGTGGACGAACGACG
>JBQTHY010000318.1:0-2433 GCA_052389395.1 Nitrospiraceae bacterium
TCGATGAGGATCCCTGGTATGTCAGCTTGGGAAACACCGCGAAGGAGCGAGCGCAGGTCTATGCCGCTTGGCTGGAGACCGCCGTCTCGGGCAAGGAATGGGAGCAAATCCGGACAGCGACGCAGCAAGGACGCGTGGTAGGAAGCGATTCCTTCC
Source organism: Nitrospiraceae bacterium (assembly GCA_052389395.1). Lineage (GTDB taxonomy): Bacteria > Nitrospirota > Nitrospiria > Nitrospirales > Nitrospiraceae > Nitrospira_D. Next base: position 157 of record JBQTHY010000318.1, read on the forward strand.
AGGAGGAAGTTGGCAGCACAGTCGGGAGACGGCTGAAGGGGGAAACGCGGGGACGTCCGAAAAGGGTGGACCGTTCGGAAATTCCACTCTGACCCCGATTCCTCTAAATCCAGCCTGCACGAAGGTGTCTCCGCCGAGTGCGTACGTACAGGTGAGAGGCAAGACTTGGAGGTCATCATGGCGAATGACGCTGAGTTGCGGCACTTGTACCGCTGCGTGGAACTGGCGACTCAGGCCCTGGAGGCAGGCCACGAGCCGTTCGGCTCCGTGCTCGTCGCGGCGGACGGGACCGTCCTCGCCGAGGACCATAATCGCGTGGCTTCCGGCGACCGGACGCGCCATCCGGAATTCGAGCTGGCGCGCTGGGCCGCGGCCAACTTGACCCCCGGAGAACGAGCGGCGGCGACCGTCTTCACCTCGGGTGAGCATTGCCCGATGTGCGCCGCCGCACACGGATGGGTCGGGCTGGGCCGCATAGTGTATGTGAGCTCTTCCGAACAACTGGCGGTCTGGCTTGCCGAGCTAGGGGTTCCGGCACCTCCCGTGCGAACCCTGCCGATCCGTGAGGTCGTCCCCCACCTTGTGGTGGAAGGCCCGGTTCCCGGCCTCGCGGAGCAGGTACGCGATCTGCACCGCCGCTTCTACAGCTCAACGCACTAAGCTCCGCCTAACTCAAATTCGACCGGATGTGCTAAAACGCGCCGCTCAACATGGCGTTCACCCACGCGGGAATGAAACATGGCCAATGGGGTTGGGGTAAAAATGACCGCCGCTTTTGAAGAATTGCTCAAGACCGATTTGGAGAATTTACAGCGTGACCTGCTGAAGGAAGTTAACGAAGGACGGCTCTCCGCACGCGATGTGGAAGATATCCTTTCACTCTTCCCCGGCCTGCATTTCCCCGGTCTGCATTTCCCCGGTCTGATGACCCTACTCGCCCTAGGCGCTGGGAAAAGTCGTCGGAAAAGGCGAGTCACGCCCTTTCCTCTGACGAAACAGAACATCGCTGATGCGTTCGCTCGCCTTTCCACCAAGGATGAAAATGTAAAACAAGCTGTGCGACTTCTGTTGACCGGCCAATTCTTCGGCGATATGGCCGACGCCTTTGCTACGATATCCCATACTGTACCTGGCCTGCCCCTTGACATAGCACAAGATTTCCGCTCTCTACCCCATCTCCCAAGGCGATTAGTCCTGGCCATCAAACGCGACCTTGGCGACGCGCCCTCAACGATCGAGTCGGTGATCACCGATCTCCGCGAACACGGGATGATCAATTCCCAACCCAAGATTCTTGGCAACACCATAGGAGTACTCTATCGACAAGCTACCGCGAAGCAAGTTGCCAAGACCATCCATAGTCTCCTGGGGAATGAATCGGTACGGTTGGCCATCATTGTGTTTGCACGATCCAAAGGCCTGAACATCTCGCAGGAAGATCTGGACCAGCTTCGAAAGGCCATCGATCCCGACGGCCCCAACCTTGGGGAGCTGTTGGCGCCGGGCTATCGACAACTGCGTGAGCAAGTTGGCAAGGCTCAGGCCATGGAGCTATTGGATCAGTTTGTTGCTTAAAGGAAAGGAGCGAGAAGGGGGACACCCCGCGGACTACCTTCGTGTCTTGCCATGCGAACCACAATGTGCCGTTCAATTTTCATCCGAGGAGCTGAGGGCTGCACGATGAACCCTACCGGGTATCCCTGCCTTCAGTCGTGTACTGAACGGCATTCACATCAAACTGTCTGAACGGCTTTCTGCGGGGGCGTAGGAGCTTCACGATGGAAGTCGAAGCACTGCGGAGCCGCATCGAGGGGAAGGTGACGACCTCGAGCGACTCCGGGTACGAGGAGCTGAGGCGCGGGATCGTTTGGAATCAACGGACGCCAGCGCGCTACCCGCGGCTGATCGTGCAAGTAGCGACAGAGCACGATGTCATCGAATCGGTCCGGTTTGCTCGCACTCACAGGATGAAAATTTCAGTGCGTAGCGGGGGGCATAGTTGGGTCGGGTTGTCGCTTCGTGACGAAAGCCTATTGATCGATCTAGGGCGCCTGCGGCAGTGTTCAATCGACCCCGAGGCTCGCCTGGCGACGGCCCAGCCGGCCGTTACCGGCCGGGAACTCAACGATCGGTTGCATACACACGGCCTCGCCTTCCCCGTCGGACACTGCCCATCGGTGGCTCTCGGCGGTTTTCTCCTGAACGGAGGTCTCGGCTGGAACTCCAGCCGGTGGGGGCCTGCCTGCTTCAGCATCGAAGCCGCCAACGTCGTCACTG
>JBQTHY010000319.1:0-13752 GCA_052389395.1 Nitrospiraceae bacterium
GGTCGGTGATCGGCTCCAGGTCTACATTGAAGAATGTGAAGACGCGGACGGCAATCTCGTGCTGTCCAAAGAAAAAGCCGACAAGATGAAGATCTGGGAAGAACTCGAGAAGCTCTACAAAGATGAGAAGAGCATCGAAGGAAAGATCGTTTCGCGCATCAAGGGCGGGATGATAGTCGATATCGGCGTGAAGGCGTTCTTGCCCGGCTCGCAGATTGATCTTCACCCCGTGCGCGATCTCGACGGACTCGTGGGTAAGACTTTCCCCATGAAAATCATCAAGATCAATCACCGGCGCGGCAATGTGGTCGTCTCGCGCCGCGTCCTGCTGGAAGAAACGCGAGACAAGAGGCGACAGACGACGCTGGCCAACCTGAAGGAAGGGCAACTCATTCAGGGCATGGTCAAGAACATCACAGACTATGGATCCTTCATCGACCTCGGCGGCATCGATGGATTGCTACACATCACCGACATGTCGTGGGGCCGTGTGGGGCATCCGTCAGAGATGTTCACCGTGGGTGACAAGGTTGAAGTGTCCATCCTGAAGTACGATCGTGAAACGGGCCGTATCTCGCTAGGCCTCAAGCAAAAGAGTGCGGATCCTTGGACCAACGTCGCAAGCAAGTACCCCATCGGGACCCGGGTGCGTGGGCGTGTGGTCAGTCTCACGGACTACGGAGCCTTTGTGGAGCTTGAGCCGGGCGTTGAGGGGTTGGTGCACGTCTCGGAAATGTCCTGGACCCATGAAGTCCGACACCCGTCGAGGGTCGTGGCGGTGGGCGACCAAGTGGAGGCGGCAGTGTTGAATGTCGATCCGTCGAGCCGCAAGATCTCGTTGGGTATGAAGCAGGTCGCGCCCAATCCGTGGGACATGATCGAGAGCAAGTATCCCGTGGGGACGCGCATTGAAGGGAAAGTGAAGAGCCTGACCGATTTCGGCGCATTCATCGGACTTGAAGAAGGTATCGATGGGCTCATTCATATCTCCGACATGTCATGGACGAAGCATATTAAGCATCCCTCGGAGCTCTTCAAGAAAGCACAGAAGGTCGAGGCGGTCGTGCTGCGCATCGACAAGGAGAAAGAACGGCTTTCGCTGGGATACAAGCAACTGAGCCGCGATCCGTGGGATGATGCAATCCCTGCACGGTACCATGTGGGCGATTCGGTGGCCGGTAAGGTCAGTAAAGTCGCTGATTTCGGGATCTTCATCGAGTTGGACGGCGGGGTTGAGGGCTTGGTTCATATCAGCGAAGCGGGCCTCGAACCACACGTGAAGCTGGAAGAGAAGTTCAAATTGCAGGACAACGTGACAGCGAAGATTATCAAGGTCGATCGCGAAGAGCGAAAAATCGCGCTCAGTCTGCGCGACCATCAGCTTGACTCGGAGCGCAAACAGGTAGATGAGTACCACTCATCGCAGCTCCCGCTCGACCAGAGTCTCGGTCGCACGGCCAAACAAAGCCGGAAACGGTCGCAATCGGACGACTAGCCCCGGAACTTGTCGATTCTGATCGATAACAATGCAGGTCACGCGCGATGGCCGATGAAGTGACACAGACGGAGCATCGTCCGAAACGGCGGCTGCTTCGCACTTTCTTCTGGGTGCTGAGCGCCGGTCTTTTGCTCCTGTTCCTCCTGAATGTCTTCTTCCCCGATCTCGACTTGTCGACTGGGGATCGGATCGCCTTGATTCGCATAGAAGGGGTGATTTTAGATTCGCAATCGACGGTCGGAGAGCTCAAGCGATTCAGCGAGAACCCTTCTGTCAAAGCGATCGTGTTGCGTATCGATAGTCCTGGCGGAGGGGTCGTTCCGTCTCAAGAAATTCACGATGCGGTCAAGCGGGTCCGAACCAAGAACAACAAGGCGGTCATCGCCTCGATGGGTAGTGTGGCTGCATCGGGAGGATATTACATCGCCGCGGCAACCGATCGGATTGTCGCGAATCCCGGGACACTGACCGGCAGCATCGGGGTCATCATGGAGACGGCCAATATAGAGGGGTTGCTCCGGAAGATCGGTGTCGAAGGGGTTGTCATTAAGAGCGGCAAGTACAAGGATGTCGGCTCTCCGCTCCGCAAGATGAGCGAGGAAGAGCGGGGTTTACTACAAACGGTGATGGACGACGTGCACGAACAGTTCATTGAAGCCGTGGCTGAGGGTCGCGCGCTCGAGTTGACCGACGCTCAAGCGCTGGCAGACGGGCGAATTCTTACCGGGCGACAGGCGAAGGAAGCGAAGCTAGTCGACGAGCTTGGCGACTTGGAAGATGCCATTCAGTTGGCCGCGGACGTCGTCGGTATCGAGGGAGAGCCAAAAATCGTCGAACCGCGCCGGCGCTTTTCCATTCGCGATTTTCTTGAGTCGAAGTTCTCAGCGATGTTTCCCAAGCTGGATTTCGATGCAGGTGTCAGCCTGAAGTATCTGATGGCCTTCTAGCTGTGTCTGCAGGGGTGTGAAGAGGCACTGGTCCATCAACGAAGCGAAGGGGGAGGGACATGACTAAGGCGCAGATCATTGAACGGGTTTCCGAACAGGTCACCACGTTGACGAAGCGGCAGGCGGAAGTCGTCGTCAATACCATTTTCGACTGTGTCAGAGATTCGCTAAAGAACGGGGACAAGACCGAGATTCGCGGCTTCGGCAGTTTTCGCCTCCGGACGCGCCGGATGAAGGAAGGGCGTAACCCGAAGACTGGCGCGACCGTGTCCGTGCCGGCCAAGCGTGTGCCGTTCTTTAAAGCAGGCAAGGAGCTGAAAGAGTTGCTGAACCAATAGCCTGCCGGAGGAGCTACCACGTCAGCCTCAGACCCCACAGAGTCCGTGAAGTCGGAAGTGCGCTGGACCGACGGCGCGTTCAAGCGAATGGAGCGCGCGCCGATTTTCCTGCGCGGTATGGTTCGTCGTGTGGCGGAAAAGAAGGCGCGGGAACTGGGCATTGAGGAGATCACCGAGGACATTCTCGATCAGTTTAAGGACCAGATGATGGGCCGCATGGGCGGCGAATCTGGGCTGGCCTCAGCAGCCGAAGCCATGAAGCAGGGGCATCTGCCTTGGACTTCCGCTGCCAACGATCGTCTGGCCAACGTGCCCGAGTTTATGCGGGGCATGATCAAGCAAATCGCCGAAGAGTTCGCCAAAGAACGTGGTCATCTCGAGGTGAACGTTGACCTGTTTGAGAAGGTGGAAGCACTCGGCGATCTCCAAGAAGCCGTTGGACCTCCAATGGAATGGACGGAGGGGGCGTTGGCACAGCTTCAGGAAAAGTTGAAGCAGTCACCGCCCATCGCGCTGGAGTTCGTCACTGATATGCTGAAGCGCGATACCGAGGATCTCGCCAGGGCTAGGAAGTTCACCCGCATCGATGAGGCTGTTCTCCTTGAATTGTGGGAAGCTCCACAAGAACGGATCGCCTGGACCGACGAAGCCTGGAAACGGCTGCAAACCTCGCCTGACTTTGTGCGAAGCGGAATCAGAAAGGCGGCGGAACGGCGGGCGCGGAAGCTCGGGTTGACCGAAATTGATTCCGACCATCTTACGATGTTCAGAAATCAAGCGATGATGAAAGCGGTCAAGCGCATTCGCTCCTTCGGCTATCGGGATCTGACGTTCGATGCGTTCGACACCGCTCTTCAGAAGACCAAACGGCTACAAGGAAACGATCAAGCTGAAAAGCGTCTTCAGGAAATCCGCGGCCACTTTACCGATCCCTCGACCAAGAAGCCTGAAGGAGGAACACTGGGGGCTGAACTCATGGACCGTTTCCGCAAGTACCTGAAAGGCGAAGGCCCGCTCTAAACAGAGCGCGCCCTTTACTTCCGCAGGTGGCGGACCGTCACGCGCAGAACCGTCTTACCCTATCGGCTCAATCCATTGAAGAGAGTCAGAGTCGTATGAGAGGACAGTAATCCGGAACCGCTCGAGACGGTTCCGGATTGGTGTCAGTGGGTCTCAACCGGCTTCGGCCAGAACTTATGTCGGATTTTGGGGAGAGGTTCGTTCTCGAAATTCGGGATGTCATAGAGGCAGCGGTCGATCGTCGCGATTTCCTCTTCAGTCAACGGAAGCGTTACTTTCTTCTTCCAGAACTGGTCGAGCGTAAAGTAGTCAGCCGATTGCGGCTTCTGGGCCAACAACTCCTGCATCTTTGTGAAGCCCGACGTATCGACGCCCGGCACGCGCCCCTTATTCCGATCATGACACCACATAAGGACCTCAGCGATTCCATACATGGTGATGTCAACGTTTACAATGTTACCCATGGAATCCTCCTCGAAAGAGGATCCATTTTAGCCCAGGCGGTGAGAGAATTTCAAAGGTTCAAAAGCTCTTGCGGTGAAAGTGATGGGAGAAACTAGGCCTATCCATTCAGGGCGTTCCGCATTCAATCGCCGTAGGTCTTTTGGCCCAGCACCGTGCCGGCACAAGAAGGCAGCGTGAAAAATTCAGGCCACGAAACCTTCCGTATTATAAGGCCCACGTTCGCTCTTGCGTCGATCTGCGCCCTCGTCAGCGGACTCATGGCTTGCTCCAAAACAGAGCCGTATAATCCTCCCGACCTCTTCTATTATTTTTCCAGCTATAAGGTCGGCAAAAATCCCACGACTATTACCACCGGCGATCTGAATCACGATTTCTCTACCGACCTGGTTACCACCAATATCGGAAGCAATACTCTTTCGATTCTATTAGGCAATGGTGACGGGACATTTCAAGATCAAGTGCAACTCCATGTGTGCCGGGAACCGCGCGCGCTCGTGATGGGCGACTTCAATCAGGACGAGCACGCCGATGTGGCCTTAGCCTGTGCAGGCGACGATAAAGTCGCACTCTTGCTTGGCCATGGGAACGGCAAATTTGAGGAAGGCCAGCACTATCCGGTCCATCGGACCCCCGTCGCTGTCGCGACCGATGACGTGAATGGCGATCACCATCTTGACCTCGTCGTGGCCCTCCGCAACGACAAGATCAAGATCTTTCTCGGCACTGGAACGGGGGAGTTTCGGCATGGTGCTCAGTACGAATACGGAGACACCCCGACCTCTGTGGCCTTGTTCGATCTCAACAACGATGGGAAGCTGGATCTCGTCGTGACGAACGGCGGCCCCATGTCGAATGCGGTCTCAATTTGGCTGGGAAATGGAGATGGCTCCTTTCGCGACCCCAAAGACTATTCCACAGGGAAGCGGCCACTCGGCGTGAGCTTTGCTGACTTCAATAATGATCAGAACAGCGATCTGTTGGTGATTAATGGAGAGCGAGACAGCTTCACGACATTTCTCGGTAATGGCAATGCGACCTTCCGGCCCGGTAAGGATTCCGGCGCCGACGCGGGCCCCAACTTCGGGCTCGCGCGAGACTTCAACGGAGACCGGTTGGTGGATGTCGCGATCGTGAATCTCCAATCGAATGACCTGTCGATCTTGTTTGGGAAAGGCGATGGAACCTTCCACTATCCTCCCAGAAACTACCGTACCAAGGCAGGCCCCTTCGCCATCTCATCCTTCCGCGTGACGACTACGGGGATGGAAGAGCCGGGATTGGCCATCGCTGATAACGGGAACGGCAGCGTCTCGATCTTCCTCCATCGTGGGCTCAAGATAGTCTCAAAGTCTGACGCGAAGCAGTAGAGCCTCGACACGCGGCAAGCGTAGACTTCGTAATTCCCCCTGTTCTTGACAGCCCGGAGACCCTTCGCTAGAGTGGCCGATAGGGGCGGCGGGGCGCGCTTTGTGAGTGCAATGGCGTTTCGATCCTTTACATGGTGGTTCACTGTGGGTTCGCTCATGACCCTCTCCGTGCTGATGGTGCAGGGTGGGATTCGTGATTTGTGGGAGGGGGCTCAGCCAGCCGGCGACACCAACGCGTTTGTCCAGTTTGGCACAACAATTCTCGGCGGCGGATTGCTCGCCGGAAGTATCGCGTTGGTGATGAACCGTCTTCGATAAGCGGAGAGAATGGGTGATCGATGCAGTGCCTCAAGTGCAAGGGGTTCATGATGGTGGAACGACACTATACTCTCATGAATCGAAGAATTTACGCCCGCTGTCTTAACTGCGGGTTCTGGATCGATTTGGCCGATCTGCTCCGCTTTTTTCATAAGGTGATTGATAGCGGGCTGAAGGGGGACAAGGTACGTGAGTCCTACATGTTCTGAGAGGCGAGATTTGTTGGTACGGAACGGCCGGATTCAACCCGATCAGATGCCCCAGTATCTGTGGCAGTCCATGTGCGCGCTTGGGCTAGTCACGGTTCTGTCCTTTTCCCCGTTCTCCTGGTCGGTACCCCTCGCCTCTGCGAAAGACATTCATCATGGGGAACGGGGTGTCCATACCATCAGCATGTCCCCACAGGCTCTTCCATGGAGAACAGCGCCCGCGCACAGCATTCTTCTGAAAGAACTCCGTTCAGGCCGAGTGCTGTATGAACACGAGCCAGAGAAGCGCATGTCGCCTGCTAGCTTGACCAAGATCATGTCGGGCTTGGTGATACTCGAAAAAGGGCGTTTGGATGAACAGGCGACGGTCAGTAAGAACGCCGCGCGTGCCCCGAAGACCCGCTTGCGATTGAAGACAGGTGAAGTGTTCCGCCTGGAAGACTTGTTGAAAGCGATGTTGATCATCTCCGCCAACGACGCCTGCCTTGCAGCCATCGAACATGTCGGGGGCGACGAAAAGCAGTTTGTGATCTTGATGAATGCCAAGGCAGCCGACCTCGGATTATCCAACACGCATTTCAGCAATGCGTGTGGATTCGACGGCCCCGACCATTATTCAACGGCTGAGGATCTCGCAACGCTCAGCGAAGTCGCGATGCAGAACGCGGTGTTCCGAGACCTGGTGCGGGAGGAACGAGCGATCATCACACCCGTCAGCGGCCGCCGTGCTTATGTTCTGCACAATACGAATCGTTTGCTAGGCCGCATTCCCGGTGTCGAAGGGGTGAAGACGGGGTTTACCTCAAAAGCCGGTCGATGTCTTATCGCCAAGGTGTCCCAGGACGGTAGCGATCTGCTGCTCGTCATCCTCAACTCCAACCGCCGATGGAAGACCGCCAAGAGTCTGATCGACTTCGGTCTCCGCCTCACCGAGACAGTGCGGTAATCTTCCGACTCGCTTCCCGTGTGGTAGACAGATTTCTTCTAGGACGACCGGCTCGAGTCTTGTCCTTGTCATTGGAACCACGCGGGGGTGTGATATAAACAATCAAGCTCGGGAATCGGAAGGCCGGTCTCAATAACGAATCCAAGAGAGCCTGTTGACCGCTCCGCAATCCACAAGCTCAATGCGGCTGAGCGAACTCGATGTTGATGTCTTTCCCGAGGTAGTTCACTTGAAAGCCCTGCTTGTCGTAAGCCATGACGGCACCCATGACATTTTCATCGCCGTATTCTTCTTTACCTAACAACTTCCGGATGTCTTCCGGGCTTTCGCTGTTGAGCACGTTGCGGAAGATGCCTCTGGTCTTGTGCGCGAAACGGTTATTGATGAAAATCAGATCGACCTTTCCATCCTGTATACGCACGCCGGCCATTGGACCGGTTGGCTTCCGCTGATCAAGCAGGAAGATGAAAGTGGCTTCTTGTTCGGCCTTGATTCCTGAGATTTTTTCGTTCACCAGTGCCTCGATGGCTTTGGCTTCTGAGTCGCCGAGCTTGATACCAAAGAGAGAGACGCTCTCGCTTGAAATCGCCTTTGGCTCCATTACATCGTTTTGGCTCAATTCATATGGCTCGGCATGAACCAAGGGGACGAACCCGATGAGGGTCATAACGAGTACTAGGGCTAGCGTCCACACCACACTGTTCTCCCTCATTGACTCCTCCATCGATCCTACGCCGGTATGAAGTTGGTAATTGTTATTTGGATGGTCGTGATTGGGAGACTCTCTAAACAATGGTGTATTTTAGCGAAGGGATGCCGGACCTGCAAGGAACGAGGACTTCGGCTTTTCATTCTATCCCGGGACCCTCATTCGTGGACTGCTGAGGTAGCCTTCACACGCAAGGACCGGAGGCAAATGATGCATGGGAACAGGCAGGTCACGGGCAGTGTGTTCGTGGCAGTGATGACGTTCATCCTGTCTGGCTGCGCTGGGGTCGAACCCGCGCCTACGGGCAAGCCCCTCTACGACCGTCTTGGAGGCAACGCGACGATTGCCGCTGTCGTGGGTGAATTTGTGGCCAATGTCCTAGCCGATGATCGAATCAATGGTCTTTTTGCAACGACGGACCCCCCCAAGCTGAAAGGGCACCTGGTCGATCAATTTTGCATGATGACCGGTGGGCCCTGCACATACAAGGGCCGTGACATGAAAACAGCTCACGCGGGGATGCATCTCACCAACGGCGACTTTGACGCCCTGATCGAAGATCTCATCACGGCGCTGGACAAGGTCAAAGTGCCTGGTCAAGAGAAAGGCGAGCTGCTGCGACTGTTGGGCCCGATAAGGAAGGATATTGTTGAGTAGTTGAAGGTCGGTCGCACATGGCGAAGCGGGGCAGGCTTGCTCTGCCATGGCTGGCTGGGACTATGGCTGTGGCGACGTCGCTAGCAACATTTTACCTAGTTGACGAAGGCGGAGAAAGTAGGCCTGAGAGTCGGTGTCCAGCTCTCCTATCAGATCGTCCAAATCTCCCAAACAATCTTTCACGATGGCAACACGTTGGTGATCGAGCCCCTCGGGGCTGTCCAGGTAGAAGACCACGCAACCGCTGATCACCGTATCGAGCGTCATCAACTGGCCCTGGTTTGGGCTTGAAAACTGGGGCCAGTCATTTCCGCGATGCTGTTCCCAGGCTGCCGCGATCGTGTATCGAGTCATCAGATGCTCCGGCATCCTATCCGTACCAGCCCTGTCCGATCCAGGTAGAAGCCTGGCCCATGCTTAGGGATAGAGCCCGCGCTGGAGATGGGCTTGAGCAACTTGGTCGATCCCGCTCATGAGCGCCGCCATACGCATCGATGTCCCTCGCTCGGTCGAGAATTTGAGCGTGCGCTGGAAGGCAGACGTGATGATGTCCTGCAGCCGACGCTGGATATCCGTTACACTCCAGAAGAAACGTTGAAAATCCTGTACCCACTCGAAATAGGACACGATCACGCCGCCTGAGTTCGCAAGAATATCGGGAATAATGAACACGCCTTTCTCTTCGAGGATACGATCGGCCTCGAGGGTCGTGGGACCGTTCGCTCCCTCTGCCAGGATCCGACAGCGCAGGCGACTTGCATTTTTTTCGGTAATCTGCTCCGAGAGGGCGGCAGGGACGAGCACTGTACAGTCGAGCTGCAGCAATTCCTCGTTCGTGATCACGTCCCCCAGCTTTGTGTCGCGAAACGATTGCCCAGCTGCCCGGTGACGCTGGAGCAGCGCTTGAACGTCCAACCCCTTGGCATCATAGATCCCCCCGCTCGCATCACTGACCGCGACCACGCGCGCGCCATGTTGCTGCATGATGAGCGCCGTGTGTGAACCGACATTCCCGAACCCTTGAATCGCCACCGTGGCATTCTCTATAGACAACTTCAGGTGGCGGAGCGCTTCCAGCGTGACATAGACGACCCCACGACCCGTGGCTTCTTCACGACCGAGGCTACCGCCGAGCGATAGGGGTTTGCCGGTCACGACGCCAGGAACGGCATATCCGACTTGCTGGCTGTAGGTGTCCATCATCCACGCCATGACTTGAGCGTCGGTTCCCACATCGGGGGCCGGCACATCCTTGTCTGGGCCAATGAGTGGGAAAATTTCTGCGGCGTAGCGCCTGGTTAATCGCTGTAATTCGGCGCGCGATAGTGTTTTGGGAGCGACCCTCACCCCGCCTTTCGCACCGCCGTAAGGCAAGCCGGCCAAGGCGCATTTCCACGTCATCCACATCGCGAGAGCCGCGACCTCGCCAAGATTCACATCCGGATGGTAGCGGATGCCTCCCTTGGACGGACCACGGGACGAGTCGTGTTGCACCCGGTAGCCGGTGAAGACTTCCACTCGTCCATCGTCCATGCGTACTGGAAGGCTGACAACGAGGGAGCGTTGAGGAATCTTCAATCGTTCACGGAGATTCGGGTCCAGCCCCATGGCCTCCGCTGCCTGATCGAATTGTGCGACTGCCAGACGAAAGGTGTGAGTATCAAGTTCCTGCATAAGCCCTCGACAATCTACATGATGGATGAATGCATGCGAGCTATCTTACCGGCGGCAGTGAAGTGTTGGCCCGGATTCTCAGCCACTGTCGACCACTCGAGCGCAAGCACCGTGCCGAACATCTGAGCGAGATCCTTCTTGATGGCGTTGACGGAAAGGGGTGTCTTGCGCAGGGCTGCCATGGATGTCACCAGGCAGTTGGTGAATCCGCAAGGACGAATGCGTTGAAAAGGCGTCAGGTCCATGTCGACATTGAGCGCGAACCCATGCAATGTGATCCCGCGCTCAATACGTATTCCGATGGAGGCGATTTTCGCTGGCTCAGGCGCCATGACCCAGACGCCTGGCTTTTTGCCGATCCGGTGGCCGTCAATTTTCCAGAGATTGAGCACGCGAATAATGACCTCTTCCAGCAGCCAGACCAGTTGTCTTGGGCCTGCGGCATGCTGAGCAAGTCTGAGGATAGGATACACGAGAATTTGTCCGGGGCCGTGGTAGGTCACAGATCCACCGCGATTCACGCGCTGTAGATCCGCTCCGTTCGCTCGCAACAGGTCTTCATTGCCTCCCCAGTGCGACACGTGTGTCCTTCGTCCCAGGGTATAGACCGGCTGATGTTCCAGGATCAGCACCGTGTCTGGTCTGAGGTTGAGCAGGCGCTCGTTGTGGAAGCGAGACTGCAGCTCCCATGCGATCAAATAGGGAATGGGTTTTCGAAAGACAAGGATCGCTCCAGCGGGAGGGTGGTGAGAATCGGGTGCTGGCGCCTCAGTCAGAGGTTCAACGATATTGGGGCAGGTCATTGGCTCACCTTGTGGAGAAGAAGGGGTTGCAGGCCCCCTATCCGTGGGAGAGTTCTCCGTCCCCACAACAGTGCGTCACTTGAGGTGGAATGAAGCCCCCACATCGCACTTGCATTGTCGCATAACTGGCTGTGGGGGGAAAGCGGGATCCGAGGACAGAGCAAGCGCCGTGCCCCCGGTGCGGAGGATCGTCGAGGATCTTACTTGATGGCGGCGAAGAGATCTCTTATCTCAGGGGTCTTGAGTTTCTTGAGTGCCTTCGCCTCGATTTGACGAATGCGCTCGCGCGTGACCGAGAGGCTTTGGCCGACTTGCTCCAGGGTGCAGGCTTCATCGTAGCCGATTCCGAATCGAAGACGGATGACCGTTTGCTCCCGCGGTGTGAGGGTACTCAGGATCCGGTCCAACTGTTGGGTCATCTCGGTCCGGTGCACATGAGCATCGGGGGGAACTGCTTGCTGATCTGGAATCATGTCGCCAAACTGGGTGTCCCCATCACCAATCGGGTTCTCCAGCGCCACCGGCTCCTGGAATGCCTGCACGGTCTCATGGAGCCGTTCCGGCCTCATACGGAGCACATGAGCGATCTCTTCCAAGCGAGCCGACCGTCCAAACTGTTGCCCGAGGCGGCGTGTCACGCGAAGAATCCGATTGGATGCTTCGGTTTGGTGGACGGGAATGCGGATCGTTCGCGATTGATCTGCGAGCGCTCGCGTGATGCCCTGTCTGATCCACCACGTGGCATAGGTGCTGAACTTAAAGCCCTTCCGATGCTGGTACCGTTCCGCGGCTTTCATCAAGCCGATGTTGCCTTCTTGCACGAGGTCCAACAAGGTCAACCCTCGTCCGGTGTAGTGCTTGGCGACGTCAACCACCAAGCGCAGGTTGCAACGCACGAGCTCGTCCTTCCCCTGTTCCAGAATGACCCGCGCAGACCGAATCTCACTGAGCAGAGCCGTTAGGCGCTTCGCAGTAGCCACGGCTGGTTTCAACTCACGATCCGAAGGTTTGAGCACTGCGAGTAGAGCCTGCTCCGCGCTGTCCAGTGCCGTCGCTGAGAGCCCGCTCAATCGCCTGACCACTTGGAGCGTTTTCACGGACTCAGACAGTACCGGTGTGCGTTTGGAGCGGGCGAGTGTCTTTACGGCATGACGCAAGGCGACTCGAATTCGTCGCGTGCCCTGATCGACTCGCTTTGCGATCGCGACTTCTTCTTCACGAGTCAAGAGCGCTCGCTCACCGAATGAGCGGAAGTACAACGACTCCAACAGAAAGGGGCTCGCACCCCGGCTCGTGCGCAGGGCCGGCGCCGCGTTCTCTTGCTCGACAGATTCCTGAGCCTCGTTGCGACCGATGACTTCCAGAATGCCGCTTGCCTGCGGATCATCGGCATCCACATCCGCAGCGACCAGATCAGTTTCGTCAACCTCGTCAGCCGGCCGCAGTTCTTCATCCTTCATGGCGTCACCTTTGGTCTCTTGGTTTCGCATCTCTTCACTCCTATTAGAGCCATATGTAGCCAAGAGGATTCGCCCTGATCATCGCCTTTTATGCTCTTCTACGTAGCAAAAGGGATGCTGGATTGAAGATGAGAAGGGGGGAGCGGATCACGAGGAAATTGCAGGAAGATTAGAGTGACTTAATGAGGAAGATAAGGTCGCAGTGTCTCAGTTATGCGGCAACTATGTGGGATCGGCACCAGCCTGAATGCCTAATTGCCACACTACTTGTTCAACCACCCCTTGATGAAAGGTGCGATCGTATCGATCGGTATCGGGAAAATCGTCGTGGAGTTCTTCTCCGCTGAGATTTCCACTAGCGTTTGGAGATAACGCAACTGAAGTGCGGCGGGGTTCCGGCTGATCACATCGGCTGCATCGGCTAAACGTTGCGAGGCTTCGAACTCACCTTGGGCATGGATGACTTTCGCCCGCCGTTCCCGTTCGGCTTCGGCCTGGCGCGCGATGGCCCGCTGCATTTCCTGCGGGAGGTCGACATTCTTGACTTCGACCGCTGACACTTTGACGCCCCAGGGCTCGGTCTGTTGATCGATGATTCGTTGAAGGTCTGCATTGATCTGATCACGCTTGGCCAACAAGTCATCGAGCTGGCTTTGGCCGAGCACACTCCGCAAGGTGGTCTGAGCCATCATCGAGGTAGCGTAGAGGTAGTCCTCGACTTCCACGATCGCGCGCTGCGGGTCGACGACCCGAAAGTAAATGACCGCGTTCACCTTAACCGTCACGTTGTCTCTGGTGATGACATCCTGCGGAGGAACATCCATCGCGACCGTGCGCATGCTAACGCGGATTATTCTGTCGATCAGCGGGAGAATGATAATGACGCCGGGCCCGTTCCCGCCGACGATGCCCCGAGCAAGTCGTCCCCATCGAAAGATCACGGCACGTTCGTACTCGGGGAGGACTTTAAAGCCGAGAAAGACAATAATGAGCAGAAGGGCAAGAAGACTGATTGGGCTGATCAACATGGCTAGGCCTCTTTCTTATGCAGGACCGGAGTGACATAGAGGGTGAGCCCCTCGACGCGAAGCACTTTCGCAGATGTTCCTGGTTCTATCGGGGCGTCGCTAATGGCATCCCAGAGTTCTCCATGAATCGCGAGTTTGCCGTCCGGGCGTAGGGCTGTTTTGGCGAGACCGATGGAACCAATCATGCCTTCGAGCCCGGTTTGTGCAGAACGGCGCAGGGCGTGCACCCCCATGCCGACGACAAACAGGGATACGGTCGCCGTTGTGATGACGACAGGGATGATTACGGTCCACGAGATCTGAAAAAATTCCG
>JBQTHY010000320.1:0-25006 GCA_052389395.1 Nitrospiraceae bacterium
CGCGCGTTCCCTATCATCAAAGATCTGGTCGTGGATCGGCAGGCACTGGATCGAGTAATGCAAGCAGGCGGCTACGTCTCCGTCAACACCGGTGGCGCAGTAGATGGCAATGCACTGTTAATCGGCAAGGATCAAGCCGAGACCGCCATGGATGCAGCTTCCTGTATCGGCTGCGGGGCTTGTGTCGCCGCTTGTAAAAATGCCTCGGCCATGCTGTTCGTGGCGGCCAAGGTGTCGCATTTGGCTTCGTTGCCGCAAGGAATGCCTGAGCGGGCCCGCCGCGTGGTGGCGATGATGGAGGCAATGGATCGAGAAGGGTTCGGCTCCTGTGGGAATCAATACGAGTGCGAAGCGGTCTGTCCCAAAAGCATCAGCGTCCGTTTCATCGCCACGCTCAATCGAGAATATCTCCGCGCCGGCCTCGTCGAGTACGGCTTGCCCTTGGCGGCACCGGAAGCTCCTCACGCAGAGCCCGACTAACCATTCCAGGATCCAAAAGTAACTTAGTTTTTTCGGGGAGCGCGATTGTTCGTGCCGGCATCTGTTTGTCCTCCTCTCCCTCAGAGACGCCAGGGGTCAGTTGCAACAGGTATCTGCTACGAGAGATGGTAATCAGCTTGACTGTAGGAGAAAGGCCTTTATAGTGCGGTCATAGGATGAGTAGGGCCCCACGTGACGGAGACCAACGCCGAATGAGTCGCCGAGTGATCTGTCCACAGTGCCGGAAAGACGACGTGCTCCGTTCGCGTCCGCGATCGCCCCGCGAGCATGTCGCCGCATTGATTTGGATCGTTCCGTTCCACTGTCAGCACTGCAGCTATCGATTCCTAGCGTGCCGCTTGGGCAAGGATGATCCCCGACGTCCGATTGATCGCCGGGAACATCTCCGCATTCCTGTGCGGCTCTTTCTTTCGTTCTCGGGCGGCAAAGTGCGGGGCGAAGGCACGGTGATGGATCTCTCATTGGGAGGTTGCATCATCAAGAGCGAAACGCAAGTGCGTGTCGATGATATTTTCTATTTGGAGATTGCAGTCGCCGAGGATGAATCCGCGATTGAAGTGGCGGCTATGGTTCGTTCGGTCACCGCGCGCGGCATCGCCTTCAAGTTTCTCCGGAAGGCCCAAGAGAACAAGCGACTCCTCGCGTTCATTCAGTCCAATTCCGGCTCCACCTCCTCCGTCCTCTCCAAAAAAGCCGTTGAGCCGACGGTCTCCGGCTGCCTCACTCCAGACAAGTGAACTCCTGACAATTAGCCCCAAACGGAACTTCTTGGTCCGCTGGACGTCTCAATATATTTTCGGTTGAGGGGTTAGAGTGGTGTCTCCCAGGCGGACGGGAGAGGATGTTCCGTCACCAGGCGGTCATGCTCGGGGAGATCGTATGCTTCGATCGTCAGATCGTTCCGATCCATCGGCTCTGGGCACATTGGGGAGCAGAGGAAGTCGATGAGGGCTTGGGCCTTGTCTTTGGTTGAAAACCGACAGAGGCCATGTTCAGGCATGCCGGACGAGGGATGCCAGAAGGCAAGTTCGATCGCACTGCCTTGATAGATACCAAGGGAGCGATGTCGCACTTGATATCCACCAGGTAAATGAGAGGAGGACTCCAGCGACATAAGATCTTCTTGACCGTCGTATCTAAATGACTAGGGCCATGGTAGCATGATCGACTGGCCGGACGACAATTGCGTCCGGCTCTGTCAAAGGAGGGTGCCATGACACGCTGTCGACGGATGAATGTGGCGGTTGGCGTTGTGATGGCCTGCCTGGGCCTCATGTCCGGCTGTGGCTATAACGATCTTCAAGGGTTGGACGAAGACACGAAGGCCGCTTGGAGCGAAGTCGTCAATCAATACCAGCGCCGGGCCGATCTGATTCCGAACCTCATCGCCACTGTGAAGGGGTACGCCGCCCATGAGAGGGAGACCCTCGAAAGCGTGGTGAATGCGCGCGCCAACGCCACGGGGATTCAGGTTACGCCTGAAACCCTGAAGGACCCGGCGGTGTTCGAGCAATTTCAGAAAGCGCAGGCAGGCCTCACGTCGGCGCTGGGCCGTCTCATTGCCATCGCCGAGAACTATCCGAATCTCAAGGCCGATCAAAATTTCCGAGATCTCCAGAGCCAGCTGGAAGGGACGGAAAACCGGATTGCGGTCGCCCGCAAGCGGTACATCGACCGTGTGGCGGAATACAACAAGATGGTCCGCTACTTTCCCACCAATTTGACGGCTAAGTTTCTGCTTCACATGGAGGAGAAACCGAATTTTGTCGTGGCGGATGAGAAAGCCGTTGCTACGCCCCCCGAAGTCAAATTCAACTGAGTTCGCGCATCCGATGGAATCCATCAGCATGAGCTGTGTCCGGCGAGAGCTGGCACGGCACATGGTGCTTATAGCGTGCCTCTGCGTAGGAACGACGAGTTGGGCGCTTGAGGTGCCGACGCTCAGCGGCCGTATCGTGGATCTTGCGCGGATCTTGCCCGCCGAGGTGGCTGCCGACCTCGTGCATGAGTTGGAAGCTCACGAGGCCAAAACCGGTAATCAGGTCGCCGTGTTGACTCTGCCCTCGCTCGAAGGGGAACCGCTTGAAGAGTTCTCCCATCGCGTTGCGACGACATGGAAACTCGGCCAGAAAGGAACAGACAACGGCGCGCTGCTGCTCGTGGCGATGAAGGAACGCAGAATCAGGATCGAAGTCGGGTACGGTCTTGAAGGCACGTTGACAGATGCCCGCTCGGCGCAGATTATTCGGAACCACATCGTGCCGCACTTTCGTGCAGGCGATCTGCAGGGCGGCATTGCAGCTGGGGTCCGTGCCATCCTCGGCACGATCGAAGGCACCTACAGCGTCAGAGAAGGCCAGCCGGTCCGTGTTCCCACGGCCGACGAGCCGAGCGCGTTTGAATATGTGATCGTCGGCGTTATTGTGGGGCTCATGGCCGGCCTCCTGCTGAGCAATGGGCTCCAGCGCACCCGCGCGTTGCTGGGGAGCGTGCTTGCATTTCTGATAGCGCAGTTCGCGAGTATCCTAATGGGCCTTGCCGCGGCTGGCGTGACAGCTCTCTTGCTCTGGCTGATCCTTCAGGCGAATAGGGGGGGAGAGGGCGACGGGGAGACTGGGGGCCCTCAGATCTCGCGTGGGGGCCAGGCGGTGGCTTCGGTGGGCCATTCGGCGGCGACATCGGATTCAGCGGAGGCGGCGGAGGCTTCGGCGGAGGCGGCGCCTCGGGAAACTGGTGATGTTGCAATTCGGCGAGGCAGAGCGTGAACGGATTAAGCAAGCCGTTCGACAAGCCGAGCAGGGGACGAACGGCGAAATCGTGCCGATGATCGTTCCGGCTTCGGCGCGATATCGCGAAGCTGGCTATCGCATGGGACTCATGCTGGTCTGGCTGACACTGGCTCTGCTGTTGACGGTCGAGGCGTACTGGTTACCCTGGGGCTGGCATGCGGGCAACGCCGGCTGGCTCTTGCTGGCGGTGGTGGCCGCGTATGGATTCGGAGAGTGGCTCGGCAGGATCCCCGGCATCATCCGGTTCGTCACGTCACACGAGCGAATGGCGGAGAAAGTCAAACTGCGGGCCGAACAAGAATTCTACCGACACGGATTGCACAACACAAAAGGCCGCACCGGCATTCTGATCCTTGTGTCGCTCTTGGAGCACCGCGTACACGTGCTCGCCGACCAAGGTATCCATAATCGCGTGCCTCCTGGCACCTGGGAGGGACTGGTCAGCGGCATTATTGAAGGCATTCACACCGGAAGAGCGACTGACGCCATCTGCGACGCCATCGCCCGCTGTGGACTGCTGCTCGCACAAGTCGCCCCCGCCGGCCCTGGCGAGAACCCCGACGAACTACCGGACGAGCTGATTCAGGAACCGTAGAAGATCTGAATCCCTCGTCCACGACATCCCCGGAGCGGTCGCTCTACAAGGCCGCTAGGCCTGGAGGGATAAGCCGTACTGGTAGAACTCGTCGTCTCGTTTCCACCCCAAGGCTTCGTACAGCCGCTGAGCCGACAGGTTCGTGATCGCCGTCGACAACTCCAGCCGAACCGCCCCATCGGCACGACCGGTCTCAGCAGCGGCTTTCAGCAGCCGCGTGCCCACGCCGCGGCGCCGGGCACCAGGCGCGACGAACAGGTCGTGGAGGATATAAATCGGCGCAGAGAGAATCGACGAAAAGCTCGGAAACAGCTGCGCAAACCCGAGAGCCACACCGTCGGGACCTTCAGCGATGAACACGACCGACTGGCCGCGAGCCATGCGATCGGCCAAGAACTGCCGAGCAACGAGGAGGTCGGACGGCTTCCCGTAGAACTGGCGATAAGCGTCGAACAACGGGACCAGCTGCTCAAGATCGCGCAACGTTGTGCGCCGTACGGTGTCCGTCATGAACCGGTTGCGTGGGCTAACTCTTGAATTTAACGATCACCATAGTACCCACAGTCAGAGTGAATACTGCCGCGTGATTCTTGTGCCTGTTCGATTACCCGTCAACCCTCTCCTTCACGCCGCCTCTGCCGGAGACTCGGGCTTCCCAAGCCGGCCTGTTGAGTCGAAACCATCGACCTCCATCTTCCTTCAATGACTCGGCGGAAGAAGCACAATGCAGTTGGGGTTGAACCCCTGATTCTTCAGGGTGTCCACGCGGGCGACGGCCTCGCCCTTCGTCATATCAATCACCGTCACGGAACCGTCACTCATCCCTGGCAAATTTAGGAAACTGTTCTGTACAAACAGGTACCTTTCATCCTCAGAGAGGACCAAGTGGTGAGCACCTGCGGCCGCAGGGATGGCCTGGAGGAACTTCGGATGCTGGGGATCGGTGTTGTCATAGACGTTCACATGGCCAGGTTTGGCAGTGGTAACGAACAGGCGGTCCCCTTTCCGGTTATAGAGCATCTCTAACGGAACGCCGTGGCCTCGCGTGCCGAAGTCATCGACCTGCTGAACGCTAAAGTCCTTGGCTTTCGGGTTCCAGACGGCAGTCCATAGCGTGCCCTCGAACATGCCCGTGATGTGTGCAACGGGCGGATCAGCTCCAGGAGAAAACATGACTTCAACCGGTGCAGCGTTCGAAGGGGAGGGCTTGTTTGAGACCTTGTGCGTGGACAACACCTGTCCGCTGCTGGCTTCGAGGACCGTCACCGTTTCGCCGGGGTCACCTAAGTCCGATGGCCGCACCGTGCTCGTGATGATGAGGCGGTCGATGCCGCTGTCAACACTGATCCCGTGCGGATACCTGATAAATGGAACCGCGGGCCGGGGGGCGCTAACTGTTTTGAGCGGTTTATCAGTCGTCGCGTCCCCGATGATGACCGTGCTCGACCCCATACAGGTGAGATACCAGGCGCGATTGTCTTGGGAGAAGACAATGTCCTCCAATACCTGACAGTCAGGGGTCTCCACCGCTTTCATCCGGTAAGGAAAGCGGGTCAGATCAAGAATGTGCAAGAGGCTCTTGTTGAGCGCTGTAACATAGGCCTTGCTCTGATCGCGATTGTAATAGATGTGATGCGCGACCAGGTCAGGCGGCAGCGGGATGTCCATTAGCATCTTTCCAAACGTTGGGGACTGCGGGTCCACGTCGAGAATTGCCAAACCTTCTTTCCTAGTCGTCTGTTCGGGTTTCGACTCGTAATTGAGCATCGCGAGGATTTCAGCCTGAGCGAAGGAAGAAAGGAGGAGGACGACAATAACAGCGAGCAGCACTGAGCACTCTACTCGTTTCATGGGAGCCTCTTGCTAGAAGAGATCTAAATAGTTACGCCCCTCTTGAGCCGAATGCAACATGTTATCCTTCCAGCTGGAGCAAATTCATGTGTTTGTGGATCGGTTGTCGGAGAAATCAACCTCCCGGTCGTAAGACAGTCGTATGGAAGAGAATCGGGTCGCAATTCCTCGGTTTTATCCAGTAAATCCTGTGAAACTCGCGTCAATGCTGGATCCTCCCGAATGACCACAAATCAAATCCAGACTTCGCCACCAGATGCCTTGCATCAATAAGAAAGACAATCGGGTGGAAACGGGAGATTGATCGCAAGAAATTTCTGGTTCGATAGACTGCCCACCGTTGTTCCGCTAGAATCCAGCCCCATGTCCGATCCCACCACGTCGACCGGCTCTCCACCAAGACTCCAGGACGAGAATCATTCGGTTGTGAAAGCAGCCGGGGTGATCGGCGTCGCGACGTTTTCCAGCCGAATCTTCGGCTTCGTCCGCGATATGGTCCTGGCGCGACTCTTCGGTGCCACGCCGGCCGCAGATGCCTTTTTCATCGCCTTCCGTATCCCGAGTCTCTTACGAGAACTGTTTGCCGAAGGCTCAATGTCCTCGGCCTTCATTCCGGTGTTTATGGAATACCGGACGATGCGCACGAGGCAGGAAGCGTGGGAACTGGCCAGCGCCGTATTCACCACGTTGTTGACGGTCGTCACATTTGTGACCATCGTGGGCATTCTCGCTGCGCCCTGGCTCGTCCAGATGCTCGCGCCCGGATTTCAGGCGAATCCGGACAAGCTCGCGCTGACGACACTGCTTGCCCGCGTCATGTTTCCGTATCTGGTCTTTATCAGCCTAGCCGCAGTGGCGATGGGCATTCTCAATTCCGTCGGAGCATTCGCGGCACCGGCCTTTTCGCCGCTCTTTTTGAACGTCTTCATCATCGGCTGCGCATTGTTTGTCTCACCACACCTGCCGGAACCGATCATCGGTGCGGCTATCGGTGTGGTCGCTGGAGGAGCCGCACAGTTTGCCATGCAGCTCCCGAGCCTGAAGCTACGCGGCCTGTTGTTCGGGTTTCGATTTGAGCCGGGCCATCCTGGCGTGCGACGGATCGGTGCGCTGATGGTGCCGTCGCTCATCGGCCTGTCGGTGACTCAAATCAACTTGACTGTGAGTACGATCCTGGGATCGTTCTTCGCCGGAGGTCCGACCTATCTGTTTTATGGCATGCGCCTGATCCAGTTTCCCTTGGGGATTTTCGGCGTGGCGTTGGCGACGGCGATACTCCCGACACTATCGGCCCAAGCGGCGCGAGGCGCGCTGGATGAACTGCGGACGACGCTCGGCTTCGGTCTGCGCATGATTCTTTTCATCATGGTACCGGCGATGCTGGGCTTGATTCTGCTGCGGACGCCGATCGTGCACCTCTTCTTCGAACATGGTACGTTCACCGCGCATGATACAGCCGAGACCGCGCTGGCGGTTCTGTGCTATTCCGTCGGCTTATGGGCGTTCGGAGGGGTGCGCATCATCGTGGCGGCATTCTATTCGCTGCAAGACACCAAGACGCCGGCCATCTCGGCGGCGATCGCGGTTGCCGCCAACCTCCTCTTCTCGCTGGTCCTGATGTCCCCTCTGGGGGCAGCAGGGTTGGCGCTTGCCACGGCCTTAGCTGCCATGGTGAATGGAGGCATCCTGGTAGCAGTGCTCAATCGGCGATTGGGCGGCGTCGAATGGGGGACTGTCGGGCGATCGTCGCTTCGAGTCATCGTGGCCTGTGTACCGATGGTGATCGCCTGTTGGTGGGTGGCCGGCGCGCAGGTGTGGCTTCACTCCGCTGGCTGGACGGCAAAATCGGTGATGCTATTTGTCGCCATTGGCTTGAGCGTGAGCGGATACCTCGGGGTTCACGCTCTGTTCCGGTCCGAGGAACTCGATGTGGTGTGGGGCATGGTGCGCAGAAAACTCAGTGGGTTTGCTGGATCACAGGAGATGTGATGCGACGCGCGATCATCTTCAAATCGACCTGGGGTTGGATGGGAATCTCTGAATCCTCGAAAGGGATCGACGCGATCGCGTTACCCAAAGGGTCGCAACGGGCCATCGAGTCCGGTCTCCGCACCGTGGAGGGCGAACCGCTTGAACCGGGGGGGTCCGCCCGATTGGAAGACGCCCGCCGCCAGCTGCTCGACTATCTTGCAGGGAAACGGGAAACCTTCGATGTGCCGCTCGATCTCTCGCGAGGCACTTCGTTTCAGCGGCAGGTATGGCGGGTCCTCCAGCTGGTGCCCTATGGCAAGCTTCGTTCTTATCAATGGGTAGCGGTCCGCGTGGGCGGACGGCGCTATGCCCGCGCGGTCGGCAACGCGGTCGGCGCGAATCCGCTTCCGATCGTCATCCCTTGTCACCGTATTGTCGCGCAGGACACGTCACTTGGCGGATTCTCCGGCGGTCTTCCCATGAAACGTAAGTTGCTGACGCTCGAAGGTACGCTGGCGCAACTGCAACGAGGCCGGTCGTAGTCGATGAAGGCAGTCATTCAACGGGTCATCCGCGCGTCGGTTGAGGTCGAGGGCAACGTTGTCGGCCGGATCCGGTCAGGGTTGGTCGTCTTGTTGGGTGTTGCGAAAGGTGATGGCGACTCAGACGTACGCTATCTCGTGGAAAAGATCCGGACTCTACGAATTTTCTCCGACGAACAGGGGAAGTTGAATCGGTCGCTAGTGGACGTGGGCGGCTCCGTCTTGCTCGTGCCGCAGTTCACGCTGCTTGGGCGGACGGCGAACGGTCGTCGTCCCAGCTTCGATGAGGCTGCCCCTCCCGAGGAAGCCAAGCGGTTGTATGAACGGGTTGCGACGGATTTGCAGGCACAGGGCACGACAGTTGAAACCGGCGTCTTTGCTGCACATATGCAGGTTGCATTGCTGAACGATGGACCAGTCACGTTCATGTTGGACAGCCGGGAGAGCTGCTCGTGATCACTCACATTCAAGTCTGGTCGATGGGGGCCGATAAACCAGTGAGAGGGCCGGGCACCGGTGCCCACTAGGGATCTGCTATACTGAAGGCAAGCGGCTTCGGCCTTCGGAAGAGGTACCGATGAGAACTCAAGTTCCTCCACGGCATCCGCTCCGTCAGCTCTTCGGCGCCTTAACTGAGAAGAGCTTCACTGAACATCTCGGCTGGCCCGATCTCAATGTGACCGCGTACTTGTCCAACCTATTGGTCGACTTTACCCATGCCGATCAACTCTATAGGATCAGGAACCAACAAGATCAGCCGGTCGATACGGTGGTCGACCTGCTCTTCGAGTCGGAGGTGATGCTCGAGGCGCAATCGTTGGATCGTGAACGGGACGTGCATCGCCATATCGGAGATTTCACTTTGTTCATGGCCGGGCTGTTTCCCGAATATCTCCGACGCCTCAAATCGGCAGGGCTCATCTATCACAAGGACTTTCTCGTGGACTATGTGAAGACGGGCAAACGGTCCTACGGGATCGTGGCGCGAATCGGTCGTGGCGATTCCGAAAGCAATCCGCCATTATTCCAAAAACTGTCAGAGAATTTCGAACTCTGTATCACCGGATTGGGCTTCGTGCGGGCCGATCTGGATCGTATGCAGAATCCTGCCTACCAGAGAGCCCGGGATCTTCTCCTGAATTGAGACCCACACGTCCGATCATCCTCGCCCATGGAGGCGCCGGTCTTCGTGCCATGACTGCCCCGCAAGCGGCTTGTCTGCGTGCTGCGTTACAGGTCGGTTATCATGGACTTGATCGTGGTCTTTCCGCCATGACCGCGGTCGAACAGACCATTCGCGTCCTCGAGCGGAGCGGGTTGTTTAATGCGGGGAACGGCTCCCGCCTTCAACTCGACGGTGTGCGACGGATGGATGCGTCGATCATGGAAGGGCATGACTTGCGCGCCGGGGCCGTGGCCTCTGTCGAAGACATCATCCATCCTATTACTGCGGCTCGTCTGGTTATGGAACGCACACATCATGTTTTGCTGGTGGGGATGCCGGCCACGACGTTCGCCAGGCGCTGCAAGCTGGAACGTCAACCGCGGCCTCGCAATCGGGCTGCGCGCGTGACCCGCATGAGCCGCGCGTCGTTCAGCGAGGCCCTCCGGCTCTCTCGTGACATGATGAGTGGCGGGCTGCCGCTGCGCGAGCGTGCGGGGAAAGAAACGGTTGGCGCAGTGGCGCTGGACCGGACCGGCACGGTCGCTGCCGGCGCCTCCACCGGTGGGATCGATCTCATGTTGCCAGGACGAGTCGGCGACACGCCGATTATTGGATGCGGGGTGTATGCTGATAATCAGAGTGGGGCGGTGTCGATGACGGGACTGGGCGAGGGCATCATCCGCCTGGCGGTGGCGAAAGAAATCTGCGATCGGCTGGCCCAAGGAACGACACCGGTGCGTGCAGCACGACAGGTCTTGAACAGGCTTGTCACGCGAATCAAAGGGACCGCAGGCACCCTGGTGCTCACGCCGAATGGACGATTTGCCATCGCGCATGTCACGCGCCACATGGCTGCAGGATGGTGGGACGGGAAGGGGGAACCCACGGTCGGAGACCGATTTCGATGACCAATCGTCTGTTCCACCTCGCATTTCCGATTCATGACGTCGAGGCTGCAACACGTTTCTACGTGGATGGTCTCGGTTGCACGCTCGGGCGCGCGTCGAAAGAGGCGCTCACACTCGGCCTGGCGGGTCACCAACTTGTCGGACATCTCGTGTCGGGCCAAATTCCGGAGCAGCAAGGCATCTATCCACGCCATTTCGGGCTGATCTTCCTCTCACAAAGCGAATGGCAGTCACTGGCCGATCGGGCGAAGGCCAAGGGATTGCGGTTCTACCAGATGCCGCGGGTACGATTTCCAGGCACGCGCATCGAACACCGGACCTTTTTCCTTGAAGACCCCTCCCACAATCTGCTCGAATTCAAACACTACACCTACGAGTCAGCCATCTTTGGCGAGCATGAGCACAACCAGATAGGCGACGCCGGCGAGGATTAACCGACGGCTCGACCGTGGGATCGAAGGGCTCAACGCATCTATTGTGTGCGCGCCTGAGCGGGGGTCGAAACTTTGTGCATCCACCGAAGAATGCGTTGGTGCCGACGTGTCAGAACGGCGGTTTTTCGAATTGGGTCGTATCGTTGCGGAGAAGGCAGAATGGCCGCCAGCCAGGCAGCTTCGTCCACGGTGAGGTCCGCGGCGGATTTGCCGAAATGATGACGCGCGGCTGCCTCGGCGCCATAGATCCCGCGACCCCATTCAGCCACGTTCAAATACAGCTCAAGGATGCGCTCTTTCGTCAGGCGATGTTCGAGCGTACGGGTAATGAGGGCCTCTCGGGCCTTTCGGAACAACGATCGCTCCGAGGAGAGATACAGGTTCTTGGCGAGTTGTTGCGTAATGGTACTCCCGCCACGCCGCATTTCTCCTGCTTCGAAATTATGGATCGCGGCATCTCGGAGGCCTTCCCAATCGAAGCCTTCGTGGACAAAGAAGGATGCGTCTTCTGCGGCGATGACGGCTCGTTGCAGGTGGGAAGAGATCCGCGAAAGAGACGCCCACATCCACTGCTTCGGGACAGCGCTTCCCTGTTCGGACGCCCTTGCCTCACGGCTTTCCATGAGGGCCGTCGTGGTCGGATTTTTTCGGGCGAGAGTCCCAACATCTGGAAGGGTGATGAGCCACGTCAGAGCCAGCAGGCCGAGCGGCAGCCCGACGATCAGCGTGCCCCAAAGGAGTAAACGGGCAAATGTCCGGCGTCCGGTTGACTTAGCCATATGGGGTACGTATGTGTAACGGCGCGAGAAGAGAGGTGCCTGGTCCGGCTTCTCGCGCTGAGCCCTTTACGTTCAGCCTTGTGGTGACATGAAAATCTTAGCCGCTGAGTTTATCAAAAATTGCGTCTCTCCAGAACAGTTTCCCCCCGGGAATTTCCCCGAGATTGCTTTCGTGGGGCGCTCCAACGTGGGCAAGTCCTCACTCATCAATTCGCTCCTGAATCGGCGGGATCTGGCGAAGGTCAGTCGGACGCCGGGGAAAACACGGACGGTGAACTTATTTCTGATCTCGACGTCTGATCCCAATCTGTCACAATTCTATCTCGTGGACCTACCGGGCTATGGGTTTGCCAAAGTCTCCAAGTCGATCCGCGCACAATGGGCGCCCTTGATCGAGTCATATCTCACCGACCGGCCCTCGCTGCTCGGCGTCGTTCTGCTGGTCGAGAGCCGATTGGTGACCGACCAGGATTGCCAAACCATCGCCTGGCTCCGTTCGATCGGCCGCAATCCGCTCGTCGTCGCGACCAAAGCCGACAGGCTCAAGCCCAGCGAGCGGGTGCGCACCCTTCGACAAACACATCTGGACCTGGGGCTGGTCGAAGGGGAGATGCTGATTCCGTACTCGTCGATGACTGGAGACGGACGAGACAGAGTCTGGGGAGCCTTGCGGGATCTGGCTAAAACTTGATTTCGATATAGGCCTTATTTTTCAACTCAGCCAACCAGGATTGAAACGTATCTTCGCTTTTCTGCTGATAGACCAAGCTTTGGATCTCAAACCACACTTCTTCGAGCGGGCGATACTGCTTGGGTGTCTTTTCGTCTACGCGAATGATGTGAAACCCTTCGGAGCTTTCGATAATGTCGGAGATGCCGCCCGGAACGAGGGAAGCGATCGCCCGTTCGATCGGCGGTAAGAGTTCGCCCTGCCGCACCAAGCCGAGAAGCCCGCCGCGCGAGGCGTTGGGTCCGTCCGAATATTGTACGGCCACATCCTCAAATTTCTCGCCGCGCTTCAATTCGTCCATGGCCCGCTTCGCCTTAGCCAGTGCGTCTGCGGTCCCATCCGAGGAACGAACCTGAATGAAGATTTGGCTCAGCGTGTACACTTCCGGAAGGGCGAACCGGTCACGATGCTCCTGATAGTACCGCTTCATTTCGGATTCCCCAACCATGACGCTGCCGCGCACTTCACGTTCTATCACTTTCAGAAGCATCAGCTGGTCCCGTACGTTTCGCGCGTGATGCGGGTTCGACATGTCGATGGTTTCTCCGTACCGCTTCATCTGTTCGACGGCTTGAATCACTTCTTTGTCGGAGACTTCGACTTTTCGTGCCTTGGCTACCTGCAGTTGCAGTTTCCGCTCGATCAAATTCGTGAGTGCCATGTACTCCGCCATCTTCAATCGCTGCGCGAGTTCGTCGCCCTGGTGCTGCCGGGAGATGCGCGCCCGCTCCGGCTCGACCTCACGCTTTACATCAGACAGCATGATCAGGTCGGAATTGACCACGGCGACGATACGATCTTCGAGATGAGCCGCTGAGAAGGTCGGCGGCAGCGCCAAGATTCCGATAAGGGCCAGAGCTGCCTTGAGCTGGACCAGCCGATCCTGTCTGAACGAACCTGGTTTCATGATCACCCAACACCCCTTCGCGACGAATCAAGACCTCCAATTCAATAATTTTACACGAAACGAATAGTCCTTGGCAGCAGGGGAAGAAACTAGCCCGGAGTCTTCATGAACCGTCGGAGCTAGGATTTGCCCGTATCTTCGGCAATGTAGCGGGACGCGCCGTGAAGGCGGATCGTAGCATTGGCACGAATATCCGAGATGACTTCTTCAAATCGTCTGCGGCGCTTATCAGCCAGCAGTTCCTGACGGAGTCGCTCCTGAGTAGCCAAGTCGGCCTGGATGATTTCCTTGTCGAGAGGCGTGATCATGACGAGGTAATACCCGCTGTCCGTCTTAATTGGTGCGCTCACCATCCCTGGTTTGAGGGTGTGGATCACGGCGTCGACTTCCGGGATGACCAGGCCTTTTCGGTAGGGGCCGAGATCGCCTCCCTTCGCTTTCGTTTTGTCGTCAATCGAATAACGCTGCGCAAACTTGGCGAAGTCTCCTCCCCGGTTGACCTGCGTTTCGAGATCTTTCGCGGCCGGAAAATTTGGCAGCAGCATCTGCGAAACCTGAACCTTCAACGGGTCCAGGAGTTCGCGTGCATGCTTCTCGTAGTAGGCGTCGAGTTCGGCTTGCGTGAGTTCCACCCTGGATTCGAGTTTATCCTTCAACAGTTCGTCCAGGATCAATTGCTCTTTGTACCGCTGGGCCTTGTCGCGAATGACGGCATTCTGATCGATTCCTAGACGGCGGGCTTCCTGCATCAGCAGTTCGCGCGTGATGAGTTCGTCCAAGAACCGCCGCTTGCCGCCTTCCTTCTTATAGCGGGATCGGGTCGCCTCGGACAATTCGCCCCATCGAGCGTCGAATTCGAGTTGCGTGATGGCTCGTCCATTCACCAGTGCGATGACCGGCTCTTCCTGCTGTGAAGTGCAACTTGAAAGCGCCGGCCCCAAACCGGCCAGGATACCGATAAGGAAGAGAGACGTAAGGAACGTGCCGCGATCAGTGATGAGGAAGCGGGGTGGCGTCATGTACCGTGGCAGTTGCAAATCTCGATCACGAGCGGGTTGCATCCTTTTCGAATGTGTTGGTACCACACAGGCTGAGGCTTTGCAAGGTTGTGTTGAGTTCGGAGAAGATCGTCGGCCAGTCCTCGTGCGGCATCTGGATCTCGAATGAGAGGGGGCTGACGAACCGCAAGCGTTTCGTGAGCCGGTCCATTAACCGATGGACGGCATCTTCGGGAATTACGGCTTTCGCACTCCACGCGATTCTGACGGACTGACGATGCACTTCAATCGAGGCCAGACGCAGCCGTTTGGCTTGGATCCGGAGGTGCATCACTTCAAGCAGCCGTTCAACAGGTTCCGGCGGGAGTCCGTAACGATCCTGAATTTCTCCGTGCAGCAGCGCCAGCTCGCCGATTTGGCTGCAGGCCGTGAGCCGTTTATAGAGGGAGAGGCGTTGATGGGGATCGACCACAAAGTGTTCGGGGATGTACGCCGACACCGGAAGTTGAAGCGTCGGGTCCGGTTCTTCCTCGACGATATGTCCTTTCAGTCGTTGGACGGCTTGCTCGACCATCTGCATGTAGAGATCCAGGCCGATGGCGGCAATGTGGCCGGATTGCTGTTTGCCCAGCAGATTACCGGCTCCGCGGATCTCGAGATCTGCCGCGGCAATGCGGAATCCTGATCCGAGCTCGGTGAACTCTTGAATCGCAATCAGTCGTTTCTGCGCCTCGCTCGTCAGCGTGCCTTCATCGGGAATGAGGAAGTAGGCGTAGGCCTGATCGCCTCCGCGTCCGACACGCCCGCGTAGTTGATAGAGCTGTGCAAGTCCGTACCTGTCTGCCCGATTCACAATGATCGTGTTCGCGTTCGGGACGTGGAGTCCGGACTGGATGATCGCCGTGGCGATCAAGACGTCCACTTCGCGCTTCACAAACTTTCGCATCACCGCTTCCAGCAGTTTGGCATCCATCTGTCCGTGTGCCATCACCATGCGGGCCTCCGGAACCAGTTGGCGCACCCAAGCCACGATCTGCTCCATGGTTTCGACCCGGTTGTGCACGAAATAAACTTGGCCTCCTCGGCCAAGTTCGCGCATGGTCGCGTCCCGCACAACCTTGTCGCTTGAGCGGATGACCTCCGTCTTGATGGCCAAGCGGCCAGCCGGCGGCGTATCGATGATGGAAAGATCACGGACGCTCGACATGGCCATCTGGAGCGTGCGGGGGATGGGAGTGGCGGTCAACGTCAACACGTCAACTTGTGTGCGGAGTTGCTTCAGCCGCTCCTTGTGCCTGACACCGAACCATTGTTCCTCGTCGATAATGACGAGGCCGAGATTGCGGAACGTCACATCTTTTTGGAGGATACGGTGGGTGCCGATCACAACGTCGATGATCCCGGCTGCGACATCCTTGAGAATCGCTTTCGTCTCCTTGGGCGACTGGAATCGTGAGAGCAACGCCACGCGGATGGGAAAAGGAGCAAATCGTTCGGCGAAGTTGTCGTAATGCTGATGGGCCAGCAATGTCGTAGGCACCAGCACCGCCACCTGGCGATCATGTTCCACGGCTTTGAAGGCTGCGCGCATTGCGACCTCAGTCTTGCCGTACCCGACATCTCCGCACACGAGCCGGTCCATGGGCTTTGTCGATTGCATGTCGTGGATAATGTCCTCCACGGCTTTGAGCTGATCCGGCGTCTCCTCATATTCGAAGGCCGCCTCGAACTCGTGATAGAGAGTGCTGGGCGAACCATAGGCGTTCCGCTTCACAAGTTCGCGGTTGGCGTAGAGTTCGGTTAATTCTTGGGCCATCTCTTCGATGTCCTTCTTCACCCGGGCCGTTGTCTTGGCCCAGCTGGTGCCGCCGAGACGATCGAGCCGAGGGACGTGGCTTTCCGCTCCGCTGTAGCGCTGCACGTGATTCAGGCGATCGAGGGGGATATAGAGCTTGTCCCCGCCGGCAAATTCCAGAATCAAATAGTCACTCTCGAAATTCTGCACAGCGAGACGCTTGAGCCCGCGGTACTTCGCGATCCCATGTTGGACATGGACCACATAGTCCCCCACGTTGAGATCTTCCAAGGAGGAGAGGAACGTAGCCGTTCTGCTCTTAGGCTGTGGCTTGTGGCGCGCCCCTTTGGCAAAGAGCTCTTCCTCTGTCAGCAGCGCGAGGCCGAGATCGCCTGAGAGGAATCCTGCGGACAAATCGCCGTGCAAAACAAAGAAGGGGAGCTTTCCGGCACTGCGCAGCGACCAGGCCGACGGCTTCCATTCGTCGGCCGGCAGGTCATGTTCTCGAAGGAGAGCCAGAAGTCGATCGACCTGTCCACGGCTTCGCGCCACCAGCACCACCCGATGTTCGGTCCGGAGGCGTTCCAGCAGGGTGAGGGTTTGGCTGAAGGGCGTGCCCCTGATGCCTAGCCCGATACTCGCCGGCGTCTGTCCGGGAAACGAAAATGTCGGGCCCCACGAAGCATCCGGCGCTGCCAAGGGCTCTAAGGCCACCATTGGCCACGCGTCGGCTTGTCGCTGAATTTCTTCCCAGGTCATAAAGAGTCGCTCCGGAGAAGGATAGGGCTGCGCAGCGTCACGATCGGCATGGCGGAGATATCCGTCGTCGATCTTCTCCCAGGCGGTCTCACTGGCCTCTTTCAAGGATCCCGGCTGATCGAGGACCAGGTAGGGAAGCGCGGCGAGATAGTCGAACAGCGTATCCATCTTAGAATAGAGGTCGGGGCCGCGCCACTCGGCGTCCGGGGGAATCGGCGTGAGTGCATCCGGGTCGTCGGCGGGTCGGAGAAACTCCCGCGCGGGCAAGACGCAGCCTTCGCTCAATTTCTTCATCGAAGTTTGCGTCGAGGGATCGAACAAACGAATCGATTCGACCGTGTCACCAAGAAATTCGACGCGGACCGGATTGACATAGGCGGTTGAAAAAATATCGACGATGCCGCCGCGGATGCTGAACTCACCGGGAATTTCCACGACCGACACGCGCCGGTAGCCCAGGCGGAGCAGGCCGGTCGCGAGCGGTTCCCGCTCACAGGTTCCGCCTGTCTCGAATCGAAGGATGGCCTGTTCGAACGTCCTGCGCGGAATCAGGCGATGCATGGCTGAGGCGACGGAGGTGACCAGTACTCTGGGCAGGTTCGCGCGCAGCTGGTGGAGCGTCGTCATCCGGCGTGCGATCAAACCCACGTGCGGCGCCGTTCCCTCGTAAGGCAGCGTCTCCCATTCCGGAAACCAGGCGAGGCTGTCTACAGGCAGGCCTATGAGTTCGTGGAAAAAACGCAGGTCGTTGAAGACCCGTTCGGCGGATGCCTCGCTGGGGGTCATGACGACCCACGCACGAGATCCGTCCGGTGAGTTCGTCTGAGCCTGGGCAAGCAGTGTCAGTGCGCAGGCCGACGTCGACCCGTGCAAACCCAGGAGGCAGACACGAGCCTGGTTCTGGCTTAGCGCCGAGCGGAGCGGATCAAGCCATGGGATTGATGGGACGCTGGTCTCAGACACGAATCACTTCGTGGTTGACCGGATCCGTTGAAGGAGTGCAGTGGTGGACATGCCTGGGACCAGCGGGATGGTGTGTACCACTCCGCCGCGGGCTTCGACGATGTCTCGGCCGACGATTTTGTCCGGAGTCCAATCGCCTCCCTTCACCAACACATCCGGTTGAATGGCAGCGATGAGGCGCCCAGGATCGGGCTCTGCAAACAACACCACGAAATCGACACAACCCAACGCTGCCAATACCTCCGCGCGTTGCGACTCAGGCACGATCGGCCGGTCCTGGCTCTTTTCGAGACTGCGCACCGAAGCGTCCGTGTTGATCCCGACCACGAGCAGATCACCCAGCGATTTCGCGGCTTGGAGATACCGCGTATGGCCGACGTGCATGAGATCAAAACAGCCATTGGTGAACACGATGCGCCTGCCCTTTGCACGCTCGCTGGCGACGACGGAAACCAACTGTTCTTGGGGCAGAACCTTCGTGGGCATGTCCCCATCATACCTGGCCGCTCAGTCCAGGGAAAGAGCGAGGAAGAAGGAACGGGAGCCTGCTGCCGTTCTGTCGACTCGACCGAGCCTTTGGCATGGGAGATCCGGTTCGGTTGCAGCCACACGTCGAGATAATAGCTCACCGATACAGTACGTAACGGACTGTCAAGCTTAGTGCGCCCGATGGGCGAGCCCCATCGGGCTGTTGGTCATGTTGGGACGATCGAAATAGGGTGGTTCGGCGCTGTAGCGCTCGAGTGCAACTCCATGACGGCATCAGGCGAGATGATCCAGAACAACATCCTGGCGGCTGGCGAGATGCCGGTCCCGTTACAACTTTTTGCATGAGGTCAAGGCTAGGGTCAGCTGTTCGGATGCCCTGCTGCGTTTTTCCGGCTGAGGGGGAGCGTTCGGATTCTCCAGCAGCTGAGCTGTCCCAATGAGGGCCTGATTCGGCGAGAGGGGTGTCACGGACATGAGTTCCTGCAATGGACCGCGGCAGGCGCCGCAGTAATGGCGCGTTGGCTCAATCGTGTTCCGTTGCCGGCGGTACAGGCGTCCACAGTCTTTGCAGCGCCAGGCAAATCGCGACAGGGCGCGCACTTCTTTCTGCAGCGAGTGGTAGATCGTGATGGCGACTTCGCCAGAGCGATTCATCTCCACCATTTTCCGGAGAAAATACAGACCGTGATCCGGCCGCCGTTTCAGCACGTCGAACTGCCACTGATGGATCATCTCATGGGCGAGGGTATTGAAGAGTTCCTGCTCTGCGTAAGGGGTCCGTTCGGCGAGCCGTTCAAACAGCGGGAGGGAGAGGCGGATCTCTCGACGGCCGCGGCCTGTGGAGACGATCTGTGGCGATCGCGGCCCACCGTGACTGGCGAAGATGCCGACCGACGAGGTCAGGCGCCGGCTCCAGACAATGGAAATCGGCGGCAATAGCCCGGCAAAGCACCGGACATTCAGGTCGTGCCACCGCAACTGCAACTCTTCTTGTGACAAGCTCACCGCGGCAGCCGATGTGGAAAAGTTTCGATTCAACCCAGCTCTTCCACCACCGCTGCGGCCAGCAGCGGCAGCAAGATTTCATGGTGGCCGGTCAAGGAATACCCCTGGCCGCCCTTCTGCGTGGGGCGTCGGACTACGTTTGTCTGCGGGCGGTAATGGGAAAGAAAATCCATATCGACGGTGGTGATGTTCGTGAGCGGATGGCCCAGGTTCCGGCCCAGTGAGACCGTTTTCAGAAATACCTCGGGCAGAATCACGGCCGATCCCACGTTCAGGTAGACGCCGCCCTCCATGCCGGCGACGACCGCAGCGAGGCGTCGGAAGTCGAAGAGCGAGGTGGCTCCGATCGCCGCCCCATCCGCTGAGGAGTGCATGTGGATGATGTCGGTCCCCAGCGCGACATGCACAGTCACGGGTATACCAAGCCGGGCACCGGTCGCCAAGATGCTCGTGGCCCGATTCGGGAATTTACCGATGTATCGGTTGATGTAGTGCCCGACTGCTTCCCCAAGACCCTGGCCGTGTGCGGCACCCCGGCCGATGGCTTCATTGAGGATGCGCCCCGTTTCCTCCGCCATGCCAAATCGGCCGTCGTCAATTTCGGCGTCGACTTCTTCAGACGTGTGGCCCATCAAGGCCAATTCAAAATCGTGGATGATCCCGGCCCCGTTCATGGCCACCGCGGTAATAATGCCTCGCTCCATCAAGTCCGTCACGAGCGGGGAGAGTCCCACCTTAATGACGTGGGCGCCGATACCGACGATCACCGGTCGACCTTTTCGATGGGCGCGCGCGATGGCGTGGGCCACGGCCCGAAGTGTTTTACCCGCCAGGATATCGGGCAGGGTCGCGTAGAACTTCGTGAAAGACCCTCCGCGTTGCCAGGGTGTGGCGAAGTCGGACAGCCGCACCTTGCTGTGGCGTTTTCTCAACGGATAGGTCTTGAGGTCCGATACGTTGATCGGCGGAATCAAGGGAGGCGCGGGACGATTCGGGGGAGTCCGATCAGGACGTTTTGCCAAGGAGCTGTTCCTCTACGAGTTCACACAAGACGTGGCCGAGCGTAATGTGGCTTTCTTGAATGCGGGCCGTGACGGTGGACGGCACGAGGAACGGATAATCCGCCAATTCGGCGAGTTTGCCGCCAGTCGCGCCCGTCCAGGCAATCGTCGTAATCCCGCATTCACGGGCCGCCGCGACGCCTTTTAGGACATTCGGAGAATTACCGCTGGTGCTGATGGCGATGGCGATGTCGCCTTTCTGGCCGTGCGCACGAACCTGGCGGGCAAAGAGTTCGTCAAAGCCGTAATCATTGGCGATGCTGGTGATGGCGGCAATGTCCGTGGCCAGGGCAATGGCGGGCAAAGGCGAACGCTCGCGCTTGTATCGCCCGACAAATTCCGCCGCGATGTGCGCTGCGTCGGTGGCGCTGCCGCCGTTGCCGAAGAGCAACAGTTTATGGCCGTCACGAAAGGCCGTTGCGATCAGTCTGGCCACCTGGACGATCCGGTCGGCATGCTCGCGCGCGAACTGCTGCTTCACGCTCGCGCTGTCGGCAAAAGCCGTCAATATAAATTCCTTCATGGGCGCGATTCTAGGCGAGGTGGTTCATCCTGTCAAACCATTGGCACGATTCGCTGAGTCGTCGTCCATCGAATTGAACAGACCCAGGGGCAATGGTATAGTCCGCACGCGATGGCGCAGGACCAACCAGTGAAAGCCTTGGTGGTGGCGTTCGCCGACGATGCAGCGGCCGCAGTGTATACGATCAATCGCCTGCGTCCCGAGGCGCTCTGCTTTGTGCTTGCCGATTCGGCGAGGGCCTTGGTGGAATCCTCAATCCAGCCGAAGATCGAGCAGATGCCAAAACGGTGGGATTGGGTCACTCTGTCGGAGACGAACGAGTTCATCGGCTGTCACCAAACTCTCGCGCGAGCGCTCCCCGATCTGCTCAAGACCTGGGAAGTTCAGCCGGGTGAACTTGTCGTCGATCTCACCGGAGCCACGCCGGCCCTGGCTGGCGCACTGACGATCGTGACGCTGCCGTTCAGTTCACGAACTGTGTCGCTCGTACGGGCGCGCGAGGGGCAGGATGGCGAGACCATCGACCTCGCCGGTCGGCCTTTCCAGTGGGTGCAGGGCAATCCGTGGGATGTAGTCGCGTCGGTGTCTCGTCGTGAAGGGGCCGAACTGTTCAATCGGGGGTTGTTTTCGGCTGCAGCCAAACTGTTTCGGGAAGTCGAAGCACGGGTCAGCGGCGGGCAAAAGCCGATGTATCACGCCTTCGCCGATCTCGCGGAAGGCTACGATCTGTGGGACCGTTTCCACTACCGCCAAGCTTGGGACAAACTGAAGACGGCGACGAAGGCTCTTGAAATGGCCTCGCTCTGGGGCGGGCCTCCAGGCTTGAAATCAGTGCTTCCTGCTATCAAGGCCAACGCAGGGTTTCTCGAAAAGCTCGTGCTCGATCCGGCTGAGGTCAAGGAGTCCGTCGCGCTGGATCTGCTGGCTCATGCGGGCCGGCGACTTCACGTTGCCCACGATCCCGAAGCGGCGATGGTCGCGCTCGTCCGTGCGCTCGAAGCCTTTGCGCAACAGCAGCTCTTCAAACAATACAAAGTCAAGACCTGGGACGTACAGCCGGAACAATTACCGCAAGCGCTTCGGGAAACCTGCCGGACCTGCTGGTTAGAAGATCTCGACGGAAAATACAAGCTCCCGCTACAGAATCAATTCCGAGCGCTGGCAGGGTTGGGGGATCAATTAGGGCAATCCTTCCTCAGGGAATGGCCGACGATGAAGCCGCTGCTCGATGCAGCCAACCATGCCGTACTGGGACATGGCTTCGATCCCTTAAAAGCCGAGCGTGTGCAGCAACTGTACGAAGTTGTCGTCAAGCTGACAGGCGTGGCCGACTCCTCCCTGCCGAAATTCCCTGTTCTTAATCTCTAAGAGCGTATGGCTTATGGCGTATAGCCCATGGCTGTGAGGAGGAAATAAGAGGAGATTGTGAATGGCTCATCACACGAGCTAGGAAACGACGAGGATGGCGTTCCGGTTTGAAACTTTAGGCATTTGGTAGATGGCCAGGGAATATGCAACGAAAGTCTATGCCGTGACGGCAAGATTCCCCAGACATGAAGATTATGGGTTGAGATCTCAGTTGAATCGAGCAGTCAATTCAATCGCTCTCAACATCGCTGAGGGTACGGCAAAGAGCAGCAACAAAGCTTTTGACGATCACCTAGAGATCGCACTAGGTTCAACGTTCGAGGTAGTCGCCGGGTCATTTCTTGCAGAGGAACGAGCATATATCTCAGTTACGCAGCACAACAGCTTGTACGAAGGTGAGCGCCTTGCAAAAAGTATTAACGCTTTTAGAAACACTCTGTTGAAGTCCTGACGTCGCAGGTTCTGTCCCGCGACTCGTGTCCGTGCCACTGGCCACACGCTATAAGCCATAAGCTCGATGGATGTTCGCATCTACTATGAAGATACCGACTGCGGCGGGGTCGTGTACTACGCCAACTATCTCAAGTATTTTGAGAGAGCCCGGACAGAGTATCTTGAAGCGCGCGGCCACTCGGTCGCGGCCTTGATGGAGCAGAGCACGGTCTTCGTTGTGGTGCATGCCGAGGTCGATTACCGCTCGCCGGGTCGGTATGGAGACACGTTGGTCATAGAAACCAGTGTGTCCGATGTGACCCCGGCTTCGTTCACTTTTTCACACGTGTTGCGCGAAAAGACGAGCGGGCGAGTGGTTGTGGAAGGCTCGGCGCGGCTAGCGGTTACGGACGGTAATGGGAAAGTGAAACGCCTCAACAAGGCAATCGTCGCCGCGCTCAAGGGGGGGCCGCGTTCTGCTGAAAGACGTCGTTCATGAACCGTGAAGCGTATGTCGCTATTTGGGCGAGACTTGCGAGAAAAGCGAGACGGGTTGAACATATTCGCTCCGGGAGTCGCGCCAGTCTCGCTCGTCTCGCCTGTCGCGCCGAGATTTCGTGAATAGTGAGATGCGAGATACGAACGCTGTGTCCGGCGGTCGTCCAAATGAACAGCGAGGCCACTGGTCTAGAGGTTGTTCTCAGCCACTGCGTCATCCTATATCGAAAAGTGCCTTCTTGACGGGAGTCCACGGCATCCGTAACATTCGCAAGAAGACGAAAGGAGTTTATTCATGAGCCAACACATGACCATTCCAGGATACACCTATGGTACCTCAGCGGTCACACGATCCCCAGTGACGCTCGCAGATTTCGCGCTGATGAAGAAGAGCGCCCTGTTTGGCGAAGAGGACGTGAAATACTTGCGCCTTTCGCACGACGTGGTGAAGGATCAGGTCGAGGCCATTCTGGACGTCTGGTACGGATTTGTCGGTTCAAATCCTCATCTGCTCGCCTCATTCGTCAGCAAGAGCGACGGCAAGCCGCTCGGTGACTACTTGGGCGGAGTCCGCAAGCGTTTCGGTCAGTGGATTCTCGACACCGCCCGCGCCGAGTACGATCAGAAATGGCTCGACTACCAGCACGAAATTGGCCTTCGCCACCATCGCACCAAGAAGAACCGCACCGACGGCGCAGCCGCGAGCGATCACGTGCCGTTTCGCGACCTCTTCGCGCTCATCTTTCCGGTGACGTTCACGCTAAAGCCCTTTCTCGCCAAGAAGGGACACTCGGCCGAGGATGTCGAGAAGATGTACGCCGCGTGGGTCAAGTCGTGTCTCCTTCAGGTGACACTCTGGAGCCAGCCCTACGTGAAGGTCGGCGATTTCTGATCGAGTTCGCGTTCAGCGCTGACGCTTTGGCTGTGCTCGCTCATGCGCTGAAGTGTCCGTGAAATCGATCGTCAGGGTCGTATATCCGGCGAAGCGCTTGCAGACGCTGCCAGTTCGCGCGCTTGAACGACCGTTCAGCGCGCGCAGGCTGTGTCACGATGTCGGACTCGCCCACGTAATGGCCCACGGCAAAGGGGTCCAGCGCCGCGATCATCTCGCGATGCCATGCGGCGTTCGCGGCGTCATCGCCCGGGCGCTCCCAAATCGAATAGCAAAGCAGTAACGTTCCGGCCGTCATGGAGAAGACGGCATCGGGTAATACTGCCGGATTGTCCCCCGTGGAGAACACACACACCGCCAGTGACTTGGGCGAAGGTGCGCGCAGGAAAAAATCCCGCGCAACCGCCAGCGGCTGCGACGACGGTGAGTTCGACCAGAGCGTGTCGGCCATCGAGCGGTGGCGTTCCGGCCAGAGCATCCCGCCGAGATTTAGTAAGGAGTCAATCGAGTCTGTCCTGTTCACCTCTTTTTTTAGGCATCTGTGTGCGACCGGACATCGCTCCAAGAGACTGAGTGCGGCGATGGCCTCTCGCTCGGTGTCGACGAATGTAGTCGCGTTCAGGATACAGACGAATCCGTTGCTCAACCTACAAAGCTCGGCGAGGTCTGGCGGCGCTGGCGCGATAAAAAGAGTGAGCTCCACGTCACACGGTAGCTGGCGGGCGATGCCCCCCGCCCATGAGCCGATCTCCTCAATGTCCTGCAGCGGGAAAAAGTAGGCGCTGGTCGTGATTGCGCGTGGCGACGCGTAAAGCTTGAGACGATATTGTGTCACGACCCCGAAGAAGTAGGGCCCGGCCCCGCGGAGCGCCCAGAGGAGGTCGGTCTTCTGCTGATCGTCGGCTACGACGAGGTTGCCATCGGCAGTGACGACGTTGGCGGCTTCGATGCTGAAGCAGGCAGGCCCCCACCGGCTGGAGTTCCAGCCGAGACCTCCGTTCAGGAGAAAACCGCCGAGAGCCACCGATGGGCAGTGTCCGACGGGGAAGGC
>JBQTHY010000321.1:0-11061 GCA_052389395.1 Nitrospiraceae bacterium
GTACTTCTAGCAAACACAGACTGGAATTGTATGACGGACTTGGTGACGTGGTCGGCCTCTCTAGTGCCTTCAGATGGGAGCACCTGTGCTTCCTCAAGGGTGGCGAGAACAGCCATGGCCGACTTCACATGGGGGGACGATATTTTTGCTGCGCGTTGCGCCGGAATTGGAGAGACCGGGCTCTCAGCAAATGAGAGACCGGGAAGTCCCGCCGCCAACGAGCTGGACAGGTGGACACAGACAACCACCACGATGACCGGCCAAGACTCTCGTGTCGATCGTGGCGGGATCGAAAAGAATCTCTCCCCTGGACGCAAGCCCCAGAGGCGCATGCTGCGGATTATACAGATTTGGATGAAGTGCCGCCAGCCGGGAGTGTCCACCGTATCGTTCTATTGAAACCCCGAGGAAGAGTTTCTATAATCGCACCGGTTTTTCGGGCACAGAAAGGCTGTTTTCTTCATGCTCGCCAAGGTCACGAGCGCGGCACTCGTCGGTCTCGATGCGCATCTCGTCGAAGTCGAAGTCGATATCGCAGGAGGACTTCCGCAATTCTCGGTCGTCGGGTTGCCCGATACGACAGTTAAAGAAAGTCGCGACCGGGTCCGGTCTGCGCTGAAGAACACCGGATTTCATTTCCCGGCCAAACGGATCACCGTCAATCTTGCTCCAGCCGGGATCAAGAAGGAAGGATCAGGACTAGATCTCGCGATCGCGATCGGCATCCTCGTTGCCGAAGAGGTGATTCCGCAGACTATGCTGCAGAATCGTGTCCTGATCGGAGAACTGTCGTTGGACGGTCGGGTGAAATCGATCACGGGCGCCCTGTCGTTTGGGCTGGTTTGCCGCCAGGGTTATGAGCTTCTGCTTCCAGCTGATAACGGTCCCGAAGCTGCACTGGTCGAAGGTGTCAGCGCCTATCCGCTCAACACCCTCCCTGAAACCGTGGAGTTTCTGAAAGGGAGCCAGCCCATCGCGCCTAGCGTTTCGAACCGGGGTCTGCTTGATCTCCCCAGGACCTCGGAGGACGAAGACTACGTTGATGTGCGCGGGCAGGACCATGCGAAACGCGCGCTTGAAGTAGCGGCCGCAGGGGGGCATAACGTCCTAATGGTCGGTCCTCCTGGTTCCGGCAAGACCATGCTGGCGCGGCGCCTTCCCTCGATTCTTCCGATGCTGGAGCTGGAGGAAGCGATCGAAACGACGAGAGTGCACAGTGTAGCGGGACAACTTGCTCCGGAGCGGCCGTTGCTCACGACGCGTCCCTTCAGGGCCCCCCATCACAGCATTTCCGATGCCGGCCTCGTCGGTGGGGGAGTGGTCCCGAAACCAGGGGAAGTGTCGCTTGCGCACAACGGCGTCTTGTTCTTGGATGAATCTCCCGAATTTAAAAGGCCGGTGCTGGAAGGTTTGCGGCAGCCACTGGAGGACGGGCATATCACATTGACGAGGGCTAGCGGCTCACTCCGGTATCCGGCACGCTTCATGTTGGTCGCCGCCATGAACCCCTGTCCCTGCGGGTACTATGGCGATCGTACGAGGCCCTGTGTCTGCACGGGGACTCAGATCCGTCGGTATCGAGCGAAACTCTCAGGACCCCTGCTTGATCGGCTGGATATCCATCTGGATGTACCTCCGGTGCCAATTCGGGAACTACGCACAGAATTTCCTCCCACGGAAGGGTCGGCCACGATCAGATCAAGGGTCTTGGCGGCACGTGACCGCCAACGCCGACGGTACCGGGATGACGGCATCTATACGAACGCCCAATTGAAACCGCGCCAGGTGAAGCGGTATTGCGGACTCGACCAAGTTGCCCAAGATCTGCTCGAGCAGGCCATGACCAGGCTTCGATTGTCGGCGCGGGCGCACGGACGCATCCTGCGCGTCGCACGCACCATTGCTGATCTGGCCGAGTCTGACAAGATTGCCCCGATACACATCGCGG
This sequence comes from Nitrospiraceae bacterium, assembly GCA_052389395.1. GTDB lineage: Bacteria > Nitrospirota > Nitrospiria > Nitrospirales > Nitrospiraceae > Nitrospira_D. Next base: position 1,949 of record JBQTHY010000321.1, read on the forward strand.
AGGCCATACAGTACCGCGCGTTCGACAGAAATCCTGACATGTGAGGCGTTCGGTGCCAGCAACGATGAAAGTATTTCTCTGGTGGTTTGTCGTGGGAGCCACGATGGCTTTAGCCGTCATCATGGTGCAAGGTGGCATTCGCGAGGTCATGGAGGCTCAAGGCTCCGTTTGGGATCTCAAGCTCGTGGAGTTGCTGACCACCATCATGGGCGGAGGACTGCTGGGGGGGTGTGTCGCCTTGATCCTCGACCGGATCAAGAAATCGTAATAGCAGGTAGGCTTCACACGTCAATTTAACCATTGATTCATCGGACCATTGATTCATCGGACCAATGACTCAATGGCGCAATGGATCAATCTTCAAATACACTGGTCGAAGAACATGGACATTGAAGTTGGTTCCAATCTCTATCGTAACTCGGACGGAACGATTGAAATCGAAGGCGTGCCGCAAATTCAAGTATCACTACACCCGTCAACCGGCGCCCTCTTGGTCGATTTTGCTTTATTCGACTCGGGCGGCAGGATGCTGGCTAAAGTGGTCGACAGCACGATGATGTTTAATGAAAGGCGGGCCTATGATTTGACCAAGACGGCCAAGAGTGTGGCCGTCAAGGAAACAGCCTCAGGGAAAATTCTCCTCCAGCTCGATTTGAACGCCCCCGATGTGGTCACTTTCTCAAAGGGAGAATTCCACACGATGAAGGGGCACTTGTTCGAGGTCTCCGCGAAGGAGTGGAGGATCGATGGGGATAAGAAGAGCGCCCTGACCCACGACGCGAAGGGAGGCGCCGTCTCTATTGGCTAGGCGGAGGAGTACGCTCCCCCGTTACAGTCGGAACTACAATCACGGCTCCGTTTTTCTCGTCGACCGACGCGGTATCGCCATCCCGCAACTCTCCCTTGACCATCAATCGCGCAATAGGCGTTTCCAATTCCTGCTGGATGAGGCGCTTGAGCGGCCTTGCTCCATAGACAGGATCGTAGCCCCGTTCCCCGAGATGTCTGAGCGCCGCGGGGCTGAGTGCCAGTGTAATCCGCCGCTCTACGAGTCTGCTGCGGAGCCGTTCCAACTGGATCTCCACGATCTTGATGAGGTGTTCGGTCCCCAACGGATGGAATACGACCACTTCATCTACTCGGTTCAAGAACTCGGGCCGGAAATGTTGCCGGAGTTCACCCATTACAATCGTTCTGACCTGTTCATAGGAGGCGCCACGTTGTTGCATCTCGAGTATCTGCGGACTGCCGATGTTGGAGGTCATGATCAGCACGGTATTCTTGAAGTCGACCGTGCGACCTTGTGAATCCGTGAGCCGGCCATCATCCAGCACTTGCAATAGGACATTGAAGACGTCGTGGTGCGCTTTTTCGATCTCATCGAAGAGGATCACGGAAAAAGGGCGGCGCCGGATGGCTTCAGTCAACTGTCCGCCCTCCTCGTAGCCCACATAGCCCGGAGGAGCGCCGATGAGCCTGGCTACCGTGTGCTTCTCCATGTATTCCGACATGTCGATTCTGACAAGGTTCCCCTCGTCATCGAAAAGTACCGCGGCCAGCGCCCGGGCCAGTTCGGTCTTTCCGACTCCGGTGGGACCGAGGAACAAGAATGAGCCGATCGGGCGGTTCGGATCCTTGATACCGGAGCGCGCGCGAAGTACGGCATCCGCCACTGCGCGGACGGCTTCATCCTGGCCCACCACGCGCCGGTGAAGGAGTTCCTCGAGCTTCAGCAGTTTTTCGGTCTCGCCTTCGAGCAAGCGGGAGACGGGAATTCCCGTCCATCGGCTGACCACTGCCGCGATCTCGTCTTCATCGACTTCTTCTTTCAACAGGCGGCTCTCATCCTGCTTCTTCCCTAAGTGTTGCTGTTCAAGCGCGAGTTCCCGCTCCAATTTGGGCAATTCCCCGTACCGGAGTTCAGCCACGCGATTGAGGTCGTAGGCCCGCTCAGCCTGTTCAATGTTACGTTTCACTTCTTCCATCGCCTCGCGTGTTTTGCGAAGGCGAGAGACGGAGGCTTTTTCTGATTCCCATCTGGTTTTTAAGGTGTGAAGGTCACGTTGCTTCTCGTTCAGTTCGGATTCGAGCGTCGTCAAGCGAGCGGCACTGGCCTGATCTTTCTCTTTCCGCAGGGCTTCCCGTTCAATCTCCAGTTGCATCACTTTGCGTGAGACTTCGTCCAATTCTGCCGGGAGGCTGTCGATCTCGGTCCGCAGGCGAGCGGCGGCTTCGTCGACCAAATCGATCGCTTTGTCCGGAAGGAACCGATCCGCGATGTACCGATGCGACAGCTTGGCTGCCGCCACCAACGCGCTATCCTTGATCCGCACCCCGTGGTGCACCTCATAGCGCTCTTTGAGACCACGGAGGATTGAAATGGTGTTCTCGACGGACGGCTGATCGACAAAGACCGTCTGGAAACGGCGTTCCAGCGCCGCATCCTTCTCAATGTGCTTCCGATACTCGTCGAGAGTGGTCGCGCCGATGAGGTGCAGCTCTCCCCGCGCCAGCATCGGCTTCAATAGGTTGGCCGCATCCATTGCGCCTTCGGCAGCGCCAGCCCCGACGACCGTATGGAGCTCATCGATAAACAGAAGGATCTGGCCTTGGGATGATTGAATCTCTTTCAATACGGCCTTGAGACGCTCTTCGAATTCGCCGCGAAACTTGGCGCCTGCGACGAGCGACCCCATATCCAAGGCGAATAATTTCTTTTGCTTGAGGCCCTCGGGGACATCGCCTTTGATGATGCGAATCGCCAACCCTTCGGCAATTGCCGTCTTTCCGACTCCCGGTTCGCCGATGAGGACAGGATTGTTTTTGGTACGTCGCGACAGGATCTGAATGACGCGCCTGATCTCATCGTCACGCCCAATGACAGGATCAAGCTTGCCTTGGCCGGCCAAGTGGGTCAGATCACGCCCGTATTTCTCAAGGGACTGGTAGGTGCTTTCTGGGTCCTGACTGGTAACTCGCTGATTGCCGCGTACCTGCCGAAGCCCTGCCAAGAGACGGTCTCGGGTGAGTCCTAATTTCCTGAAAATGCCCCCTTCATGGACCATGGCCAACAGCACATGCTCGACGCTCAAATAGTCGTCCTTGAGCGTCTTCTGTTCGTCCTCAGCGCGAGTAAGGATCTGCCCAAGGCGAGTGGTCACATGAACCTGACCCGGAGCGGCCCCGCTGCCCTGTACCTGGGGTAACTTCGCCAGAGCTTGTTCGACTGCCTGCCGGACGGCTGACAGCGCCACACCCGCTCGCTCGAGCAGCACCGAAGCGGTCCCACCTTCCTGGTCAAGTAGAGCGAGCAACACATGCTCCACATCGATACCTTGATGACTTCTCCTCTGGGCATGTGCCGAAGCTGATTGTAATGCGTCCTGCAGTTTGATCGTCATCCGATTCATATCCATGACCAGTCACCCCAACGAGGTCTGCGCTCACTGACCGCTCGTTCACTGATAATCATCCGCCGAAGTAAGTCAACCCGTCAGTCCTTTTCAAGTCATGCCTGCGAGGATGACCGGGCCTTGACCATGTCTCACGATCCCGACTAAGGTATTGAGATTATATGGTCGAACTCATTTCAGCCACTATCAATTTGTATCGGCAAGCGTTACGTGCCACGGGACGTTCACTTGGTCGGAGCTGGATCACCGTCCTCGCGCTCATTGTATTCGCGTTCTTGTTCGTTGGAGTGACGAGAATTGCCGCCCCTCTGGGCATGGCTGGAGGCCTTCTGCTCGGGGCAGTCAATGCGGTGCTGGTCGGCGCGACTCTCCGACTGATCGAGCAATCCCTTAGTGCGGCGAGAACCGTCCAGCTCTCCGATGTGAGGGAAAGCTTCGGGCATTATTTCTGGGACGTCATCGGTGTCGGATTCGTGCTTTGGCTGCCGACGATGGCGCTCGATATGGTAATGCAAGCCAATCCCTATGGCCGGTTTCTTTCGTCCGCGTTTCTTCTCCTCCTATTCATCCTGCTGAATCCGGCGCCTGAAGTGATCTATCAAGTCCGGCACGATTCGCCGCTTGACGTCTTCAAGACCTCGTATCACTTTGTGCAGGACCATTGGATTGAATGGTTTCTCCCGTTTGCCGTCTTCATCCTGCCGGTAGTCCTCTCCCCAAGCGGCCTACGCGAGTTTTTCGCCCTATCTACTCGTGGTGGGCGTGGGGGAGGCTTGGACTTTTTTCAAATCCTGATCCTGCCCTTCACTGTGGTGGGGGGATGGTTGTCCTATGTGGGAATCCACCCAGATGTACAATGGATGCTCCTGCTGCTCCTTACTCCCCCTGCCGCTATAGCGATCTTATTGTTCCGCGGTCATCTGTTTGCATTACTTCACGGGTCTTCACAGAGACAACGGCTGTTCATGCGCCAGCTTGATACCAGGCAGTAGAGGAATGCCGAACAGGAAACGCAGTTGCAGACGTTCTTTTTCGAAGTTTTCGCCGCTCTAACGTGCTCCATTGGGTTGCTCAATAGGGACGATCTGCTTGAGGCAACGCCCGAAATAGTGTATGGGTTTACATACACCTACAGGCTTGAGTTCTTTCCCTTCTCCTGGGTTGAGGCATAGACTCGTGCGGCTTTCGATCTTTTGGCGCCTTGTTCTGACTTCGCTCGTGATCATCGCGGTCATGGGGGGAGTCAATCTTTACGCCCTCATCCAGCTCAAACAACTGACGGCCATGAGCACGGAAATGGCCTCCTATCACTATCCGGCGGTCGAGTCAGCGAAACGATTGTTGGGTTCTCTCTACGCACAACTGAATAGCGAAAAAAAATATATGGCGACCAAGGACGGGGCGTTCTTAACGAACTTTAATGAAGAAATGGAAGAATTCCAGCGGAGCCTCCAACACCTTCGGAGCCAAGAAAGCTCACCTCAAGGTCTGCTTCTCCTCCAGGAGACTGGTCGGCTTCTCCAGGAGCGATTAGTTATCTTTCATGATGAATTCCATCGGGTGAACGCCAAAACCCTCACGACCGTTCCAGGGTATGAGAACCGGCGCGATGCCCTCTTGGATCGGATGTCGTCCTCAATTCAGAGCTATATTGATCTCCATGAGGCCCGGGTGAGTGTCGGAGTGAGCGAGTCACGAGCCAGTGCTGTCCAAGCGGAGGCTGTCATCCAGCAACTTGTCCTGGTGGCATTGGTCTTCGGGTTGGGGCTCGCCGGCATTGCCAGCTATACCATCCTGCGTCCACTTCGCGAGTTGGAGGGGCACATCAAACAGATCGGGCAGGGAAATTTTGGCACGCCGCTTCAGATCAATGGCCCAGCTGAGTTGAAAGATCTGGTCGATACGGTGAACTGGATGGGAACGAAGCTTCAGGAACTCGATGACATGAAGGCGGAGTTTCTAGCCCATGTGTCCCACGAATTACGCACACCCCTGGCCTCAGTGCAAGAGGGTACGCACTTACTTCTCGATGAAATTCCAGGCCCTCTGACCCAGGAGCAACGAACCACGCTTCGAATCATGGCGGACAGCAGCCGGAGACTGATCCGCTTGATCTCGACGATTTTAGACCTTTCAAAGATGGAAGCCGGTATGATGGAATACCGGATCGTTCCTGTGGATCTCAAGCGAGTCGCGGAAATTTCCATCAATAAAGTTCGGCTCCTGGCCGATTCGAAACACGTCCAGGTGCTGATGGAAAATGCGGGGGAACGGATTTGGGTAAAAGCAGACGCTCCTCGGATTGAACAGGTCCTCGACAATCTGCTGTCGAATGCGTTGAAGTTCAGTCCGGAAGGTGGTGTCGTCAAACTTCAGATGATACCTGAACCTCAAGCCGGAGTCCTCGAAGTCGCAGTCTCGGATACAGGACCCGGAATAGCCGCGGATGATCTCCCCTATATTTTCGAACGGTTCTATCAAGGCCGCATGAGAGCGAAACATTCCGCTGTAGGAAGCGGATTGGGGCTCGCATTAGCGAAAAGGGTCGTCGAAGCCCACAAGGGGAGAATTTGGATTGAAAGTGAGATAAGCAAGGGAACGACTGTACGGTTTATCCTACGGTTGGCTAACCGGGGATAGGCAAGGGGAGCATGAGACCACTGGCCGTTCATGTGACGATTCTATCCGTATTGCTGGGAGGGTGCGCAGCCGGGACCGCTCCAACTCCCCCGGATCGGCCATATTTTGTACTGCCGGCAGCGGAATCCCGTACTTTTCGATCTCTTGCGGAGAAGCAGGAGAGTTTGGCGTTCACATGCGGCGAAACAAATTCCTGTGACCACGTCTATTTCACAAGGGCTCTGCTCGGACTCTATGAAAGTCGCGAGGTTGCAGAGAGATATTTTGGGAAGGTCTTGGCTGTCACTCCCAAGAGCCAACTCGCCGCAACAAGCAGGGCCTGGATGCAATTGTTGCAAAAACCTGCAGCTTCCGGAGCAAAATCATGGCCGGAGGCCGTCCTTGTAACGCCCGCCGGTTCCGATACGAGCCGTTTGCTGTTCCACATCACGGACCGTCTGGTGCGGGACTTGCTTAATAGAGAAGTGGTCATCCAGCAACTGCGCTCGATGAAAGACAGAGACTCCCATACGGTTGAAGCTCTAAAGAAGGAACTTGCCGAACAAGATAAGAAGATGGAGTCGCTGCTCTCGAGGAAGGACCAAGGAAAGCCTGCCGCAGACCCGAACACAGTCCCAGATCTGCAGAAACAACTTGCAGAGCGGGACAGAAAAATCGAGGAACTCTCCACGCAGCTTGAAGCTTTGAAACGAATCGATCAAGAAATGCGTGAGAAGGTGCGTCCGATCCGTCCCCCCTCAACGGCCGCCCCGGTACCCACGCCCGACACAGTGCCATGAATGGACATCAGAAGGAACACTATGGATCAAGAGAACATTCTCGTAGTCGACGATGACGACGGGCTGCTTCACCTGTTGAAGATGCGGTTGTCTGCCATGGGATTTGCAGTCACACCCTGCTCGACAGGGCAGACTGCTGTTGCAGAAGCCAAGAAAAAGATGTTCGATTTGGCCATAACCGACCTGCGCCTCCGCAGCGAGGATGGATTGGATGTGGCGGAGGAATTGCTGCGCATTCATCCCGGCCTACCTGTGATCATCTTGACGGCTCACGGCAGCATCCCGAACGCGGTCGAAGCCATGCAACGAGGCGCGTTCGGATACTTGACCAAACCGTTCGATGATAAGGAACTGAAGGCAACGATCGAAAAAGCGCTGTCACAGCAACGGATGAGCCGAGAGATTCAGCGACTCAAGTCCTTGGTCAAAGAACTCTATGGCCTGGAAAACGTCGTCGCGCGGAGCCCTGCAATGCAGCGGCTTTTCCAGCAAATCGCCCAAGTGGCCGATTCTGATGCCACCATTCTGCTCTTTGGAGAAACCGGAACCGGCAAGGAAGTGCTGGCCCGCGTTATCCATACGAACAGCCGGCGGGCAAAGGGCCCGTTCGTTGCGCTCAGCTGCGCCGCCATCCCGGAAACGCTGTTTGAGAGTGAACTCTTTGGACACGTGAAAGGGGCGTTCACCAGTGCACATGGTTCCAAGCGCGGGCTCTTCCAACTGGCCAACGGCGGCACACTCTTTCTTGATGAAATCGGCGAAATGCCGCTCTCGACGCAGGTTAAGCTGCTGCGCGCCGTGCAGGAGCGCGAGATTAGAGAGGTGGGATCGGAAACATCTACGAAGGTGGACGTTCGCATTATCGCCGCGACAAATAAAGATCTCGGTGAAGCGGTCAAGAATGGAAGCTTCCGCAACGATTTGTACTACCGTATTTCCGTGGTTCCGCTCTTTATTCCTCCGCTTCGAGACCGACGCGACGACATTCCCCTCCTGGCACAGCATTTTCTCAAGCTGAGCGCCAACCGTGCCAATAAGGACGTCCGTGGTTTCACTCCTGCTGCTCTCCATCGACTCATGGTCAATCCTTGGGCCGGGAACGTCCGCGAGTTGGAAAATGCGGTTGAAAAGGCGGTCGTCATGTCGCGTCAGGACATGTTGACCCCGGATCTTCTCCCCTCAGTGGGAGTCTCGCCCGATGCGCCGCTCAAGCCGCTAACGGAAGCCAAAGAAGAATTCGAACGAACCTACTTGAAGAATGTGCTCCAACTCACCGGCGGGAATATTTCCCGCGCTGCCCAGTTCGCCGGCCGATACCGTGCCGATTTCTACAAGATGCTCAGGAAGTATGGCCTCCATCCCTCCACCACGAAAGGTAAGCCGGATCCAGGGGTCGAAGAGCTCGAGGACGAAGCGAACCTGACGGAAGCAGAACGATAATCCGCTATCTTTGTTGTTTCTCGTTGGATTTACCGCCGATGGCTCCGTGAGGGACGAACGCAATCGACGTTAGAGGAGACGAGACTTCGTTACGCACGAATAAGAACTTGGTCGCTGAAGACTGATAGCGGAATAGGAGAAGGCGACGGGGCAGCCACGATCCACTGTTTCAATCTCCTGCGTTCATTGGGATTCATCTGGATAGTTTCCACCGCGAGCCAGTGCCCCTTCACCCATTGGACCTCCGCCAACTGGATGATGATGACTGTCGTCTCACCCGGGAGCCAGAGTCGAACCTTGACGTAGTCACCCGTGGCTAGATGATCGGGAGGGATGACAGAACAGCCATCAGGTGAGGGTTCGAGGATGCATCCATCCGCCTGGAGCCGATGCCTTGCTTCGGTGAGCACACATTCAATCGTGCGAGTCGTGCTGTACCGACTGATCATGGAAGCACTCCTCCTAAGGTGGAACGAATATGCCCACCCTAGTGGTCGAGGCGGTCCTTCGCTATTCCCCAAGAGTTGGAGCAGCCCACCCGGAAGTGGCAGTGAGATGTCGAGCAGGATGGTTGAGCTCTAGGGTCCGAAAGCCGTGGCCTCTCTCGTATCTTCGGCCAAGCCCTCGGAGCATGTCCTCTTTCGCCGAGGCTTCGGGGACACCCGCTATGTATTCCTCCACGACTTCATCCGTCTTGTCTAGCGGACTACTTCGGGGGAAGGCACCCTTACACCTTCTTGTGTAGGTGGGTCAAGATCCCCGTACTAACCTGGTAGGGAGCGGGAGACTGGAACTTGGGCGGGGCTGATAACGGATGTTCAGGACTGATCCGGAAATGGAG
>JBQTHY010000322.1:0-1720 GCA_052389395.1 Nitrospiraceae bacterium
GCATACCAGTCCGTCACCCATTCATAAAGATTGCCGGCCAGATCATGCGCGCCGTATGGGCTCTGCCCCTTCATGCGATTTCCGATCAACGACACCGTCTCGGCATCACCTTCCTTCAACCCAAAGACTGCATGTGCCGAAGTCGGTGGATCGTTTCCCCAAGGATACAAGCGCCCATCGGTCCCGCGTGCCGCCTTTTCCCACTCCGCCTCCGTCGGGAGCCGTTTGCCAGCCCAGAGGCAATAGCTCATCGCGTCCATCCAGTTCACCCAACGTACCGGCCGATTCGCGTCGGTAACAGGCGTATCTTTATCCGCAAACCCCCAGGGCGGTTCGCTTTGGATCGCATCGACGAATTTGGCAAATCGTCCATTGGTCACTTCGAACTTATCGATGTAGAACGCATTCACATAGACACGATGGATGGGCGATTCGTCTTCATCGCCATTGTCGCTCCCCATCGTAAATTCACCGGCAGGCACCAGCACCATCGGAGCACCATCCTTTCCGGTGATCTTGGTAGAAAGCAGGTGAGGTACGGTCGACTTATGGACCACCTGATTGTTGGTCAGCGGCTTGGTCTTTTCGGCAGGTTTGATCTCCTCATCATGAGATACATGGGGCTTGACTGGCGTCGATGAAGGTGTTTCTGCAGGCTCCCGTTTGGCTACCCGACTCTCGCTTGCTTCAGTGAGGCCGGACACAAGAGACAGCCCGAGGAGAACGACTATGAAGACCGCTGGAATCAACAGTCGACCATCCATATCCCCTCTACCTCGCCACATGTTCTCTGAGAGGCTTGAGCCGGTGACCATACCCATGGCACGGAATGTTCAAGTTACCGAAAACTAAATAGGCAAATCTAGTATATAGTTAGGAGTCCGTCTGACAATCATACCTATATGAGTCGAGCATGATGCCTGTCAGGGACCAGCCTCCTAGCCGTTGCACTCATCGGCGCGTCCGGTGTAGCGTAACGGCCCAGGATGGCCCACCCCGTCCCCAGCCAGGGGCATGCAAGGGGCCCGAGCAGGGGGGAGGAGGTTCCCACACCATGCCGACGGCAGAGAGAGCTAATCGCTGCTCCCGACTTGTCCTGCTTGTCAGTGTCGTACTGGGCCTCGCAGGTGTGCTCGGGGCCTGTGGGGGCCCCTGGCGGGATGCCTACTTCAAGAAAGGGGTGGATCGGCTGACTCAAGAGGAGATCCGGGAGAAATTGGGCCCTCCACACACGGCAAAAACGCCGGTCCTCGGCGGGGACAGTCTCTGGACCTACCGGTTAGCGCTGAGCGAGAAGGACCTGGCCTCTTGGCAGCCCACGTTCTTCGGGGAGGCGACCCAGTCGGTTGGTGCCCTGGTCGGCAAGGGGGGGGAGGCGCTCAAGCCGACCCTGTATTGCTATCGGTATACGTTGACCTTCAACGAGGAGAAAGTGCTGAAGAGCTGGAAACGGGAGGAATGTGTGCCTGGCACGCGAGCGAGCCTGATGGTGAGGTAAGGCCACGAGCCCGTCGCGCCGGCTCGACCTTCCGCGCCAACCCGTTACTGGAGCAAACAAATCTCCTCGAAGCGCCTTCGCCGGACCCGCGCATCACGATTCAACTGCCAGAGTCTGGCAAGATGCATCTCGTGCTATGGTTTCCTGCGCCGGATCGCGGACGATCTCGCATTGAACAGGCAATCCTGCGTCGCTACCTCGTCGAGATAACCGCGTCCTAAC
>JBQTHY010000323.1:0-7424 GCA_052389395.1 Nitrospiraceae bacterium
GGTCGGGGCTTTGAGCAGCATCACAGCCTTCGACCAACGTAACCATTCCGTAACGGTGGATGCAACGCAAAACCTCATTACCGGCGGCAATGTGGACCTGAACTATAGTCCCGCGCGAACCAACGTAAACCAAAACGTCGCCACGGGGTTTTTATTTAACCCAGCTTGGACAGGAGGCTTAGCATTTACGCTGACCCAACCGTTGCTGCGGAATGCCGGCATCGAGGTGACCAAGACTTTTATGAAAGTGGCCCAGAACAACGCTGATGTGGAACAGCACGTGTTTCGCGATCGAGTCCTTACCGTGATCGCCACAGTGGAACAGACCTATTGGGAATTGGTCTTCGCAAACGACAATTTGAAGGTCGCGCAAGCCGCCCTCAAAGCTGCGGAAGAATTGCTGGCGACCAACCGCGCCAAGGCGAAAGCGGGCGTCATGTCCATCGTGGACGTCCTCCAGGCTGAGGCCGCCGTCGCCTCACGGGTCGAGCAGGTGCTCGTGGCGGAGAAATCCATTCGTGACCAGGAAGATCAATTGCGACGACTCTTAAATCCTGGCGAAGAGGAGCTAAGGCAAGATGTGCGGCTCACGCCCACCGACGTCCCCGTCACCGTCCTCGAGCCCCTCAGCCTGCAGGAGACTATCGACACCGCCATCGCCCAGCGTCCGGAAATCGTCCAAGCGAAGAAAAACGTCGAGTCGGGTGAACTCAACAAGCAGTTTGCCCGTAACCAGTTACTCCCCACCCTCTCGTTCCAAGGGACGGTCGGCCTAGCGGGACTAGGGATGAACTATGGCGATTCCTTCAGTAGTAATTTCAGCGGCGACTTTTACAACTATGGGGCCGGACTTGTGCTCAGTTACCCGCTCGGCAATCGGTCCGCGATCAACACGTACAACAAACGGCAGCTGGAAGCCAAGAATGCGGAAGCTGCCTTAGTGAGCGTGCGGCAACAAATCATCGTGGGCGTCCGGGAAGCGGTGCGCCGAGTCCAAACCGATTTCAAGCGCATTGAAACGACCCGCTCGGCGCGAATCATGGCCGAAAAGCAGCTCCAGGCTGAGCAGGAACGCCTAAAAGTTGGACTGAGCACCACCCGCTTTGTGCTGGATTTCCAACGCGATCTCGCCACCGCACAAGGTAACGAGCTACGCGCGACCGTTGATTATAACAAGTCGCTTTCAAACCTCGCTCGGCACAAAGCGACCACTTTGGACCGTTACAATCTCGAGCTGCAGTAGCCGCGCACGATGGCGCCTGAGCCGGATCGTGACCCACTTCACACTCAGGCCACAGAATGGGGAGCAGCGTTGGCACTGCTCCCTATCGCCGCGACGCTCGCCCACCACATCTTCCCTGCTTCACTTCAAGAACTAACGCTCGTACAGTTGACGCCGCAAATCCTCGCCTATCTCGCGTTTGTCCTATGGGCATCGCACAACCGTGACGTCGTGTCTCGGCTTGGGCTAGAGAACCGGAAAATACCAGATGGCCTGCGTTGGGGAATCCTGGCAGGCCTGCTTCTAGGCATCCTGAATACCTTCGTGATTCTGTCTGCTTATCCGCGTCAGGGCTATGACATCAGCTTCCTCAAGACAACGCCGCATGGCCAACTCCCTCCCTTGGTCATGGTCCCCTGGTTGATCTGTGGCATCGCGCTCCTTGTAGAATTGAATTTTCGTGGTTTCCTTTTAGGACGACTTGCCACACTTGAATCGCGCTTGTGGAGATCGCGCTTGGGCCAAGGCCTCTCGCCTCTAGCCCTCATGACCAGTGCGTTGGTATTTACATTCGACCCGTTCATGGTGAATACTTTTCGACACCTCCACTGGATCGCCCTGTGGGATGGACTGATCTGGGGAGCCATTTGGCTGCGGACGCGCAACCTCTACATCACCATCGTCGGCCATGCGGTGGAAGTCATCGTGATGTACAGCGCGGTGAGAACGGCGATTGGATAACAATTGTCTCAATGTTCCATTGACGAGTGATTTATTGAAATGACTCAATGATCCAATGACTCAATGGTTCAATTTCAATGAACCCCTCCTTCTCCAGTTACCTCGTCAACGACGTCTTCGGTGACCCGGGTGTCTATGTGGAGATCCGCTGGTCCAAGCGAGCTTTGCTCTTTGACCTCGGGCACAACGATGGATTGGGGCCTACCAGATTATTGAGGGCCAACGAAATCTTCCTGTCCCACACACACATGGACCACTTCATTGGTTTCGACACCGTACTTCGCGTGGCCCTTGGGCGAGGCAAGACACTCAGACTGTTCGGTCCTCCCGGGCTGATCGACAACGTGCAGGGCAAACTCCGAGGCTATAACTGGAATCTCGTCGACGGCTATCCCCTCACCATCAACGTTCGGGAGTTCCACCAGAGAGAAATTCGTGAAGCGCTCTTTCAAGCCGGCAACGGGTTCCAACGAATGGAGCAACCGGTTCACCCTCTTACGCTGCAATCCCAGAGTCAGCTTTTCACCGTGTTCGAAGATCTCCTGTTCACCGTCAACGCCGTCGCGTTGAATCATCGCATCCCCTCGTTTGCCTACTCCTTAGAGGAGCAATTCCACATCAACGTCAACAAGCAGAAACTGCATGAAGCCGGTTTGCCGGTCGGCGCCTGGCTCAAGGACGTAAAGCAGCACATCTGGCAAGGCCGACCGGACAACTTCCGCTTTACCGCTACGCTCTACGATGAGCATCGAAGGCAAGAGCGTGAGTTTGTGTTGGGGGAAGTCAAGGAACGGTTTCTGACCATCACGCGGGGACAAAAGATCGCATACGTCGTCGATGCTCGATACGAAGAAGAGAACGAAGCGAAGATCGTCGCCCTAGCCCACGGCGCCGACCTCTTCTACTGTGAATCACCCTATCTGGACGTTGATGCTGAAAAGGCCCGCGACCGGTATCATCTGACCGCGAGGCAAGCCGGACTCATGGCGCGCGAGGCCCAGGTGCGCGACCTTGTTGTGTTTCACTTTTCGCCACGGTATACCGGCCAAGGTGACGTGTTAGAGCGGGAAGCGATGGAAGCGTTTCATGGAACTTAACGAGGTCGCAATGTTTATGAATTCGAGAAGTTCGCCCTGTACTTTCTGCTGTATGGAATCGGGGGTTCTCGACCTACCCCAGGTTTGAGGGCTGTTTATTTCTCCCCGCCTTTGCCAGCACCTTTCCCACCAACACCGACACTACGCTTGTGCTGATCTATGTGAACGGAGGCAACGTCTCGATCAGCGGAGCCACGATCGTCTTGGACGACCGTGCGTCGTCACGCAGCTCCGCTGAAATGGAGCCGATTCATTTCACCGAGGGCCGACACCATGTGATCGAGGGCGGTGGTGACAGCGCGGCTCGCTGCTTGGGAGGGGCCATCAGTTCCGGCCCAGATGTTGGGTGGGTCTTCGATCTCTCGCACGTTCTGGCAGAATCGCAGGATGGTCTGTTTCCAGTGGATAGGGCCTGATCCTTCATCGAGGAATTGGAGCCGGTCTTGCGAGAAGGGCTGATCGAATTGCTCGGCCCGCAGCTGCCACATCTGCTCCATCGCCTTCTGCCGCTCGGAACTGAACTCCAGGCCGCTGGCCCGTTCCTTGAGCGCCGCAAACAGTCCCCCGACGACGTGGTCGACCTCCGACTCAGGAAACACGCCGACACAGGCTTGTATGAGCAGATATTTGTGGAAGAGGAATACCTCGGCGGTGATGCGAGACTCGTTTGCGGAAGGGTCGTAGGCTCTGGCCAAGTCGCGCAACGCATCGCCAGACGCTCCTTCAAGATAGGAGCCCAACAAACGGGCCAACCGGCGACCGAGGCCGAGATATTCAGCCCGAGGCAGGTGCTGCATGATCCTACTGTGGCTCCACGACAACCGCTGTGCCGCTGGCGCTGACCATCAACATGCTGCTGCTGGCGCCGATTGTTTCATAATCGATATCGATACCGACGATCGCATTGGCGCCCAGATGCCTTGCCTGCTCGCGCATTTCGCCAACAGCAATATCGTTGGCCTTGCGCAGCTCAGCTTCATAGGCCGCCGACCGGCCCCCCACGATATCACGAATCGACGCGAAGAAGTCCCGAAAGATGTTCGCGCCGAGAATGGCATTGCCGGAAACCAACCCCAGATACTTGACCGTCTTCTTCCCGTCGAGACTCGGTGTCGTCGATAGAGTCATACTCCCTCTCCTGTTGAATGCCCTCATCCTCTCACCATCGGAAGCAATCGCCAAGCCTTTCGCCGAATCCCCCGTTTTCGTGGAAGCGGAACGACTCCCGCACTGCCGGGAAGAGGAGCACAGGCTGGAGTAGCTATTCGTGAATGGCCCGGGCTAGGATGATGTATTTATCTCGCTTGGAGCAGGCCCCGTGGAACCTACCCCATTGCCTCAGAACCGGTCTTCGGAGCTTATTGTCGAGGGCGCTCGTCAGAATAATCTCAAGAATATCTCACTCTGCATTCCTCACAACAGAGTAACGGCCATCACCGGCGTGTCCGGATCGGGGAAATCCTCCCTGGCATTCGACACCCTCTTTGCGGAGGGCCAGTGGCGCTATGTCGAATCCCTCTCGACCTATGCCCGACTGTTTCTGGACAAAGTGGCTCGCCCCGAGGTCGACCGCATCCTCAACGTGCGTCCGGCCATCGCCATCGAACAGAAAAATCAGGTTCGTACCGCTCGTTCTACCGTCGGCACGACCACAGAAATATCCGATCTTCTACGCCTGCTTTTCGCCAAGATCGGCAAGCCCACTTGTCCCGATTGTCGTCAGGAAGCACGTGCGTTTCATCCGGACAGCGTCGCGGACGAACTCCTGATTCGATTTCGTGACGCGCGAGCCATGGTGCTGTTTCCCATTGCAACTCCCTCCCTCAAACAGGAGGAGGTCTGCATTCAGTCGCTGAGGACCCGCGGGTTTACCAGACTGAAAACAGCAGACGACATCCTCGATCTGTATGAGGTCACGCAGCCTTCGCTGCACAAACACCCATCGCTCCACGTCGTGCTCGATCGTCTGGTGATGAGAGAGGACAACCGATCGCGTCTCGTCGAAGCCGTTGAAACTGCCTTCCGTGAGGGAGAAGGGCGTTGCGTGGTCGACGTGATCGGCCACGGAGGTCAGTCCTACAGCAGGGATTTCCTCTGCCAGAAGTGTGCTCGAACGTTCGAACCCCTCAGGCCCATCTTGTTTTCATTCAACCATCCACTCGGCGCCTGCCCGGAATGCAAAGGCTTCGGCAACGTCCTGCGGTATGACCCGGAGTTGGTCATACCGGATCACAACCGGTCGCTGGTTCAAGGTGCGATCGAACCCTGGAGCAAACCCAGCGCCGATTGGTGGCAGAAACAGATGCTGCTCGCGGTGAAACGTCGAGGCCTCGACATTACGGCTCCCTTCAAGTCATTGCCGAAAGCGACCCAGCAACTCCTCTGGGAGGGAGGTAATGACTTCGAAGGCATCAACGAGTTTTTTGAGTATTTGGAAGGGAAACGTTACAAACTCCACGTGCGCGTCCTGCTCAGCCGGTACCGTACCCCGTTTGATTGTCCGAGCTGTCATGGAAGCCGGCTCAAACCGGAGGCGCTATACGTAAAGATCGCAGGTAAAGCCATTCACGAGGTCACAGAACTCACGATCGAGGCTGTCGCGACCTGGCTTGAGTCGTCGACCTTCCAACCCTTTGAGCAGGGGGTGGCGGCTGACATCCTGCGACAGTTGAAGGCCAAGCTGGGCTTTCTCCTGCGCGTCGGCCTCGGATATCTCACACTCGGCAGGCAAACCAAGACCCTTTCAGGGGGCGAAGCCCAACGCGTCGCGCTGGCTAATCATCTCGGCGCAAGACTGGTCGGCACGTTGTACGTCCTCGACGAACCAACCATCGGCCTTCACGCTCGCGATACGGATCTCTTGGCAGGCATTCTCAAGGACCTTGCGGCGTCCGGCAACACTGTGGTGGTGGTTGAGCATGATCGCCACATCATCGAGTCGGCTGACTATATTGTGGAACTCGGGCCGAAGTCCGGCGAAAAAGGCGGCGAACTCGTCTGCGCCGCAGCGGCGAAGGAGTTCATCTATGACCACCGGGCCATGACGGCTCGCTACCTCTGCGGCGAAGAGTCGATTCCCCTGCCGAAGTCCCGCCGCTCCGGTAACGGCAAAGTACTCGTGCTGGCCGGCGCCAGGGAACATAACTTGAAAGACCTCGTCGTCCGCATTCCGCTCGGCATGTTCATCTGCGTCACCGGCGTCTCCGGATCGGGCAAGAGCACATTGGTCGAAGATACGCTTTACCGCGCTCTCGCTCGCGCCTTCCGTGTCGAATCGCTCGCGATGGGTCGCTTCAAGGCCATCAAGGGGGTCGAACATCTGAAAGGAGTGCGCTTGATCGATCAGCAGCCGATTGGACGCACGCCTCGATCGAATCCCATCACCTATCTGAAAGCTTTTGATGAGATCCGGCAGCTGTTCGCCTCGGAACGCGACGCACTCCGCCAAGGCTTCACGGCCGGCCACTTTTCGTTCAACACTTCCGGAGGGCGCTGTGACCGTTGCGAAGGAGCCGGTGTTGAAAAGCTGGAGATGTATTTCTTCGAGGATATATTCGCGCCATGCGAGATTTGCGAGGGAAGACGGTTCAAGCCGGACGTCTTGGCGATCCGCTATCGAGGAAGGAACGTTTCCGACGTGCTGGCGATGACCGTCAGCGAGGCGTTAACCTTCTTCACCGGTACGCCGAAGCTGCAGGATCAGCTGCATCTCCTTTCATCCATCGGCCTCGGCTACCTGCGTCTTGGCCAGTCCGCGACTACTCTCTCCGGCGGCGAAGCCCAGCGGTTGAAAATCGCTGCGGAACTCAAAGACTCCACTGCCAAAGACATGCTCTACATCATGGACGAGCCGACCACAGGGCTGCATATGGATGACGTGAAGAAACTCCTGGATGTCCTGCACAGACTCGTCAACGCAGGCAATACCCTCGTCGTGGTGGAACATAATTTGGATGTGATCAAGTCAGCGGACTGGATTATCGACCTTGGCCCCGAAGGCGGCGCAGCAGGTGGGCAAATTGTCGCGGAAGGACGGCCGGAACAAGTGGTAAAGGTTACGGCATCTCACACAGGACGGTTCTTAGCGAGCGTGTTGGCTGGTTAGCATCAGGACAACCGTGGAACAAAAACGCGAGGGGAGAGAGAAGCAACCAGGCTGGCTCGTCGGTTACACCTTCACATTCCCAGCCGCTCGGTTTGGCTGTAGCGTTACGGGCATCTGCCTCGCGGGCGATCGGTAGTTGGCACGATGGGGCAGATTCTAGCACCGAGAAACACAGTAATCGAATAGCGGTCAATTAGGCCTTCGGCTTGTTCGTATCTTCGGGGTGCTCTCCCGACCACTTCTTGTGGAGAAACTTCTT
>JBQTHY010000324.1:0-11308 GCA_052389395.1 Nitrospiraceae bacterium
AGACATGCGGCACACTCCGTCGATTGATCAGCAAAACGTAGCCATTGATCACCACCTCAACCAGCACCAGCGCCGGATTCAAGATACGGTTGGTATAAAACAGTAGGGCGACCGGAACGGTCAGCGAAGAAAATCCGTACCCGAGCGCGCCATTAACCGTCGCGGCAATAAACGTGATCAGGACAAGAACGATCTGGTCCATGGTTATCCTTTGCGATGGCCTGAGGCGAAGTCCGCGAGCGTATAGTTATCGAGTATTCCGGCAATGGCATCTCGCACGGTGCCCATCACGTGCTGCACGGGGCACTGTGCCTTATTGGCGTAAGGGCAGTCAGCGCATTTTTGATAGGCCGTTTTGCTGACGCAACCGATGGGAGCCAGGGGACCATCGAGAATGCGAATGACTTGACCGAGCGTGATGTCTCTCGGCTGCTTTATAAGGGTGTAGCCTCCCTTGATCCCTCTCCGGCTGGAGAGTAGGCCGGCTCGTTTGAGTGCGAGAAGAATCTGCTCCAAGAACTGAACGGGGATGTGCTGGCGGGCTGCAATGTCTTGTCGCTGCAGGGGGAATCTGCCATGCACAAGGGTCAGTTCAAGGAGGGCGCGAAGGCCGTACTCGCTTTTTTTGGAGAGCTTCATGAGTAAGAAGATATAATCATGAGTGAGTTTATCAAGAATTATAACAATACGGTAAACCTCTTGATTCTGTCAACAACTAACCCGCGAATTTTGGCCGCCTGGGATCAATCCACTCTCCCCACCGAGATCCACCTCATTGTGGAGAACAAATCTGATGCAACTCCTTGATCCTAGAGGGGTTATGGCTTGACAGGCTCTGCGCATTCCTGTTACGGTCTCCCCACATCTCTGGGCCTCTAGCGCGAGTACCACACATCCCTAACCACAACGGGATATTCGTGACCTTCCAGAATCTCATCCTTACCCTGAATAGATTCTGGGCGGATCACGGGTGCCTCATTCACCAGCCCTACGACCTTGAGATGGGTGCTGCGACCTTTCACCCTGCGACATTCCTCCGTTCGCTGGGGCCTGAACCTTGGTATGCCGCCTATCCGCAACCCTGCCGCCGTCCGACCGACGGCCGCTATGGAGAAAATCCGAACCGGTTGCAGCACTACTATCAGTACCAAGTCGTGCTAAAACCCTCGCCGGACAACATTCAAGAACTGTATCTCGAGAGTCTCGCTCGATTGGGGATCAATCCTAAGCATCACGATATTCGGTTCATTCAGGACGATTGGGAATCACCGACGCTCGGAGCATGGGGACTGGGTTGGGAAGTGAGGCTCGATGGAATGGAGATTACCCAGTTCACCTACTTCCAGGAAGTCGGGGGGATCGACTTGAGTCCGATCACGGGCGAAATCACGTACGGAACCGAACGCATCGCCATGTACTTGCAACAAGTGAATAACGTCTTTGATTTAAATTGGACGGACAGGATCAAGTACGGCGACATCCATCATGAAACCGAGGTGCAGGGCTCGCGCTATAACTTCGAAGAAGGCGATGTGAACATGCTCATGGGCATCTTCCAATCGTATGAAGCGGAGTGCAAGCGATTGCTCGCCAAAACCGACAAGCACCTCACGCTACCGGCGTATGACTACTGCATCAAGTCGTCTCACGTGTTCAACCTGCTTGATGCCCGGGGGGCGATCAGCGTGGCGGAGCGGACCGGCTACATCGGCCGTGTGCGAGCGTTGGCCAGGCAATGTGCCGAGCGTTACATCGAAGAGCGGGCCGCGATGGGTCACCCGCTGCTCAAACTGACCGGCGCCGGGGCTCTGACGAAAGGAAAGAGAGTTCGAGCATAAGCGGAAACGAAGGTGAACGAGTTGGCTCCGGACGGCAGATGGGCAAATCCAAAAAATCTGTAGAGACCGACAAAGTTAAACAAGCGCCTGCAAGGTTGTCAGGCAAGGCCGCACTGCTCCTCGAAATTGGCGTCGAGGAGCTACCCTACCAGTTCATTGTACCGGCGCTGACTGCCCTCAAAGAGTCGGCTGAGCGGTTGCTGAAGGAGCAACGGCTCACGTTCGAGACTGCCAGAACTGTCGGCACGCCGCGACGACTCACGCTTGTGGTCGATGGCCTGGCGACCCGGCAAACGTCCGTCGTGAAGGAGTTCGTGGGGCCTCCGAAGGCCGTGGCTTTCGATCAATCCGGTCAACCGACGAAAGCGGCAATGAGCTTTGCGGCGGCCCAAGACATGGCCGTGCAAGATCTACAAGTCCGTCACACGGCGAAGGGTGACTACCTGTTGGCCGTCAAACATGAACCGGGACGTCCCGCCAACGTTGTACTCGGGGAACTCCTGCCGCAATTAGTCGCAAGCTTGTTTTTCCCCAAGGCGATGAAGTGGAACGAGACCGGGGTCCGATTCGCACGCCCTGTCCGATGGCTGGTCGTTCTTTACGGGGGCGCCGTACTCCCGGTACAGGCAGCGGGGATTCAAGCGGGCAACAAGACACGGGGCCATCGGGTGTTGAGCAGCGGGAAAGCGATTGTCGTGCGAGACTCTGACTCCTATGTGAAGGGGTTGGAGCGGCAGGGGGTCATCGTTGATCCAGAGCGCCGCCGCCACATGATCAAAGAGCAGATCGCCGCGCTCTGCAAGAAAACCGGCTTTCGGCTGAACGAGGATGCTGATCTGTTGGATCAGGCGGTCTATACGACGGAATATCCCAACGCCATCATCGGATCATTCAAGGAAACCTACCTGGAGGTGCCGCAGGAAATTCTCATAACCTCCATGAAGAAGCACCAAGGATTCTTTTCTGTGCGCGACAAGAGATCTGGGAAGCTGGCGCCTCATTTTATTGCAGTGGCGAACAACCAGCCGAAAGACATGTCGCTGATTCGGGAGGGCAACGAGCGGGTGCTGGCGGCACGTCTAGCGGATGCGAAATTCTTTTTCGACGAAGATCGCAAGACAAACTTGGCAGATCGTGCCAGCAGACTGAGCGACGTCATTTTCTACCAGAACCTCGGGACGATGGCGCAGAAACAGGAACGAATCAGGAAACTTGCCGCAACGATCGTGTCTCAATTAGATCCCAAGAATGACGAATTGAAACGTGTGTGTGAAAGGACCGCAGGGCTATGTAAAGCCGACCTGCTGAGCGGTATCGTAGGAGAATTTCCAGAGCTTCAGGGAATTATGGGAAGCGAGTACGCCAGATATGATGGAGAATCTGAGGCCGTCAGCCAGGCCATCAGGGAACAATATCTCCCGCGGGCGATCGAGGGAGAATTGCCTGCAACCAGACCAGGTCAGGTTCTGTCTCTCGCAGATCGACTGGATTCCATCGCAGCGTTCTTCCACCTGGGAATGATGCCGACGGGGTCTGAAGATCCGTTTGCATTAAGGCGGCACGCGACCGTGGTTGTTCGAATCATCTTAGAGGGGAACCTTCGAGTAAATCTTGGGCAGTGTATTGATCACGCGAGCAACATTGTCGCCGAGGACGGCATCAAGGGAGTTTCGATCTCTTCACAGCAAGGAAGACGCCGCATTGCCGAATTTATCTTTGAACGTGTTCGCCATTACGGACGAACGGTACATGGATTGCGGGATGATGTTGTGGAGGCGGTCTTACGGACTGCGTCGGACTCAATGGTCGATCTTGTCGATCTGCTCCTTAAGATGAAAGCACTTCAGGCGGTTACGACGCGGCCGGAATTCGACCCGCTCATTGTGGGATTTAGACGGGCATCGCGGATTGTGGCGAAAGAGCAGTGGAATCGGAAACCAGTCGATCAGACCTTGTTCAAAGATTCAGCCGAGGCTGCATTGCATCAGCAGGTCGGCATCTGCCGTAAGGAATTCGAAGCCCGGATGGCGGAGGAGCAGTACGACAAGGCACTGGATGAGCTTGTTCGGCTCAAACCGGCCATCGACGGATTCTTTAAGGCGGTGATGGTCAATGCCGACGATAAGGCCATCCGAAGCAATCGGTTGTCGTTGCTGAAGGAAGTGGATGAGCTGTTCCTGTCATTCGCCGACTTCTCACAGATTGTGGTACAAGGAAGTTGAACGGGACTGACCCTATGGCATCTTATCTCCGCGGTGATCGTGTCCGGGCACTTGTTTAGGCGATACCTCGTCAGCCGAAGTCGGCTACAGCTCGAACTGGCAGCGAGTCGTAGCTGGACGGTGCTGCACTGAGTGGCTCGATAAGGAGAGGCAGGCGTGGAGAAGAAATACGTGTTCTATTTCGGTGACGGCAAAGCCGAAGGCAGGTCCAACATGAAGGAACTGCTGGGTGGCAAGGGAGCGGGACTTGCGGAGATGACAAATTTGGGCATCTCAGTTCCTCCGGGTTTTACGATTTCGACCGAAGCGTGCGTGGAATACTACAAAATCAGCAAGAAGTTTCCTCCGGGGATGTGGGATGCCGCCTTGCAGGCGCTTAAACGAGTGGAACGCTCGATGGGCATGGGATTCGGCGATCCTGAACGGCCTCTGCTGGTCTCTGTGCGGTCCGGCGCCCGCGCGTCGATGCCGGGGATGATGGACACAGTGCTGAACGTTGGTCTCACGACCAAGACCGTTGAAGGGCTCGCGGCTAAGACACGCAACGATCGCTTTGCCCAGGATAGCTACCGCCGATTTGTTTCGATGTTCGGGAGCATCGTGATGGGTGTGCCGCGGGAGCACTTTGAAGCTATTCTCAAGCACAAGAAGACCGAAGTCGGTGTCGCTCACGAGACGCATCTGGATGCCCGGCACCTCCGAGAACTGGTCGCGAGCTTCAAGGCGCTCGTGAAAGAAGAGACGAAGAAGGAATTTCCTGACGAGCCGCTCAATCAACTGCGACTGGCGATCAACGCCGTCTTCTCATCATGGTTCGGCGCCCGCGCGATCACCTATCGGAGGCTCTACGGGATTCCCGATTCCTGGGGTACCGCGGTCAATGTGGTCGCGATGGTGTTCGGCAACATGGGTGAGACCAGCGGGACCGGCGTGGCCTTTACCAGAAGCCCGAGCTCAGGCGACAAAGCGTTCTTCGGTGAATGTTTGATGAATGCTCAAGGCGAGGATGTGGTCGCGGGGATCAGAACGCCGCTGCCGGTGGCTGCGCTCGCGAAGAACGTCCCCGAAGCCTACAAGGAACTCGAACGCACCTATCAAAAGCTTGAAAAGCATTACCGCGACATGCTCGACCTGGAGTTTACCATCCAGGAAGGCAAGCTCTACATGCTGCAGACGCGCGTTGGCAAACGCACTGGAATCGCCGCCGTCAAGATTGCTGTCGATATGGTAAAGGAAGGTCTGATTTCCAAACAGGAGGCGGTGCAACGGATCGGGCCTGATCAGCTGGCGCAGTATCTCTATCCGATCTTCGATACGAAAGAAGAATCGAAAGTCAATCCGCTCGGCAAGGGATTGCCGGCAGGCCCGGGCGCGGCGGCCGGGAAAATTGCGCTGACCCCGGATCGCGCGGTCGATCTGAAGACGGCAGGGCAGCGCGTGGTGCTTGTCCGACAAGAAACGAGCCCTGACGACATCCACGGCATGAACGCGGCGGCGGGATTCCTCACAGCACGTGGAGGCATGACTTCGCACGCGGCAGTGGTGGCCCGCCAAATGGGAAAAGTCTGTGTCGCCGGCTGTGAAGCCGTGGAAGTCCTCGACAGTCAGACGGTCAAAATCGGCGCCAAGACGTTCCGCGAGGGCGACTACCTGTCGATTAATGGTTCGACCGGCAATGTATACGAAGGGGATATTCCGGTGGTTGAATCAGAGATCATTCAGGTAATCCAGGGCAAACTTGAGCCGAAGAAGTCGGACAAGTATCAGCGCTTCGCTACGATCCTCTCCTGGGCCGACAGCATACGGACGCTGCGCGTGCGCGCAAACGCCGATGTGCCGGAACAGGCGAAAATTGCGTGTGGATTCGGCGCGGAAGGCATCGGTCTTTGCCGCACTGAGCACATGTTCTTTGCCGAAGATCGCATTCCGGTCATGCAGAAGATGATATTGGCCCGGACGAAGGAAGAACGTGAAAAGTATCTCGATCAACTCTTGCCGCTTCAGAAGCAAGATTTCTTGGGACTCTATCGGGAAATGCAGGGATATCCGGTGACGATTCGGTTGCTCGATCCGCCGCTCCATGAGTTTTTGCCTAAACGCGAGGAATTGATGGTCGAAATCGCGCAGCTCGAACTGACGGGCCGCGACGGCACCAAGCTTCAAGAACAGCGCCAGTTACTAGCTCGCGTCGAAGAGCTGCACGAGTTCAATCCGATGCTGGGCCTCCGCGGCTGCCGGTTGGGGATCACGATGCCGGAGATCACGCGCATGCAGGCGCGGGCAATCATGGAGGCTGCCTGCGAGTTGGCGAAGGAGGGCAAGAAGATCGTGCCGGAGATCATGATTCCGCTCGTCGGCATGGTCTCGGAAATGAAGTCGCAAAAAAACTTGGTCCGCGAAGTGGCGCAGGAAACGATGAAGCGCTACAACGTGAAACTCTCCTACCTCGTCGGCACCATGATCGAGTTGCCACGGGCTGCGGTGACTGCTGATCGGATTGCGACAGAGGCGGAGTTCTTCTCGTTCGGCACCAACGACTTGACGCAGACAACGTTCGGATTCTCCCGCGACGACGCGGCAAAGTTCATCGACCATTACAAGACCGTGAATATCATGGAGTCGGATCCCTTTGCCGTCCTCGATCGGGAAGGCGTCGGAGCGCTGATGAGGCAGGCCGTTGTCGGTGGCCGCAAGACGAGACCCGGCATCAAATTGGGTATTTGCGGCGAACATGGGGGTGATCCGAGCTCTGTAGAGTTCTGTCACCAACTCGGTCTGGATTACGTCAGTTGCTCGCCCTATCGAGTGGCGATTGCGAGGCTGGCCGCCGCTCACGCCGCTCTGGCAGAAGCCGACGCCAAGAAAACCGTTAAGCCTTCTTCCCCGTCACGAGCGAAGTCGACGAAGTCGGCGCGGATAGGCCGCAGCCGATCCCGCGTCGCTCGCAAGAAGCGGTGACCAGCCGCGCGCAGGATTTTCGCTACATGACCCTGGCCCTTTGCTTGGCTGCGAAGGGCCGAGGGACGACGAGCCCGAATCCGATGGTCGGTGCCGTGGTCGTGAAGAACGGTAGGATCGTCGGGCAGGGTTTTCATCGCCATCCCGGTCAGCCCCACGCAGAAATTCTGGCCCTTCGCCAAGCGGGAACAAGGGCACAGGGCGCCACGCTCTACGTCACCCTCGAACCCTGTTGCCATCTAAAGAAGCGCACGCCGCCCTGTGTGCCGACGGTCATCCAGTCCGGACTTCGGCGTGTGGTGGTGGCGATGTGCGATCCCAATCCCTCTGTAAAGAGGAGGGGCGTCGCCGCGCTTCGTCGTGCAGGACTCTCGGTGACCATTGATGTGGGGCGTCAAGAAGCGGAAAACTTAAATAGGACATACTGCCATTGGGTGAAGACGAAACGCCCCTATGTCATCATGAAATCCGGCATGACGCTGGATGGAAAGATTGCCACGGCATCGGGGGAGTCACGCTGGATTACGAGCACACAATCTCGTCGGGAAGTACACCAACTTCGTGGACAGGTGGACGCCGTGCTCGTTGGGGTGGGCACGGTACTGTCCGACAATCCGTCGCTGACCGCCAGGACCGGCGCACAATTAGACAAATTGGCGCCACGGCAGCCCCTCCGTATCGTTGTCGATAGCCGACTGCGTATTCCTCTGGACGCGCAGATACTCTCCCGACAGAACCAAGCCAGAACAATCGTCGTCACGACCGGCTCGGCTCCGGCAGCTCGACGGTTGGCGCTTCAGAAGAAAGGCATCGAGACGATCACGCTTCCTGCCGTGCAAGGCCGTGTCTCGTTGCCCGCTCTGCTCAACGAACTCGGTCGACGCGGTATCATGTCTCTTCTGGTCGAAGGTGGCAGCGAAATGAACGCGGCGATGTTGAAGGCCAAGCTGGTTCATCATGTCCGTCTGTACATCACTCCGGCGCTGCTGGGCGGGGACGATGCGAAGGGGATCATCGGAGGAAAGAGCCCTGCTCGCCTGACCCAGGCCGTGAAGTTGCGCCATCTGCAGACACGATCCGTCGGCGGCGACGTCGTGGTGGAAGGGGACGTGTGACTGAGAGAGCCTATTTCCTCTTGCTCGCTGCGTTCCTCGTGGGAGGCGCTGGTCTCAGCCTCGCGGAACTGCCGTCGCCGGCTTTCGATAGCCTCACCCCGCTCGTGTTTCAGTACCTCGACACAGCCGACAGCGAGGAAGCCGACCTCCTGTTGCAGACCATTGTTTCCCGTGCGGACGCCTCGATCGAAACGATTTCTCACATCATGCAGACCGGACGGACGTATCAGAGCCAGCCGATCGGGACGCTTCCCGATGAAGAGCTCACCATTCAAGGACTTACCTATCCGTTGTCCATTTCAATCCCGCTGACGTACCAACCGGGGAAAGACTACGGGTTGGTGGTATGTCTGCATGGAGCCGGCTTTACGGGCGATGTGTATCTCGAACGGTGGCGGGCCCGGTTAGGAGACGACTATCTGCTGGCCTGTCCCACCTATCCGTCCGGCGCGTGGTTCACCAGGCGCGCAGAAGAACTGGTGCTCGCGACGATCCAGTATGCGAGCCGTCGTTATCATGTCGACCCCGACCGAATTTTTCTGACTGGCATGTCGAACGGGGGGATCGGCGCTTGGCTGATCGGTATGCACCATGCGCCGCTGTTTGCCGGGATCGCGCCTATGGCAAGTGGACTGGACGACGTCCTCATGCCCTTCCTGGCGAACCTTCGCAACACGCCCATCTACATGATTCACGGCGCAAAGGACCAGGTAATGCCGGTGGAGTTGAGCCGGTCGATCTCGCGAGAATTGGGGGTGCTCGGCTACCCTCATGTGTATCGCGAGCATCAGTACGAACATCCTACGGCCGGAGGCCATTACTTTCCACGGGAAGAGTTGCCGGCTCTCGTGACATGGTTGAATCGCCAGCGGCGCGAGCCGTTGCCGAGAAAACTGACCGTGGTGCGCGAAGCGAGTCACTTTCAGCCGTTCAACTGGCTGCGTCTCGAGGCGACTGATCCCATCGCATCATTTTCCGAAGATCTGGTCGACAAACGTGACGAGCGGATCAAGCGTCGGGAATATGCCAAGCTCGATGCCGCGATCGTCGGGCGCAATCGCATCGAGGTAAAGGCCGAGCACGTCCAACGCTATAGCCTATTCTTGAACGATCAACTCATCGACCTGTCCAAGCCGCTTACGGTGTTGACCAATGGGCAAGTGTCGTTCAATGGGCTTGTCACTCCGTCTCTGGAGACGTTGCTCAGGCAGTCAAGGCTACGGCAAGACCCTCGCCGGCTCTTTCCCATTCACCAACCCATTATTGTGCAGAAGCAGGCACCATGAGTGTGGGGTGGCGGTTCCCGTGGAGAAAAACTTTTAGGTCGTTCACCGTCGTGATCGGGCTGGGAATGGTTCTGCACGCGAGCTCGGGGCAATCCGAGACCTGTGTGTTGCCACCTCACCATGCTGGGGTAACGTTTCCTGTTGAAAAGGTCGATCCTCACTGGGCTTGCCGACTGGAGGCAATCGTCGGCAACTACACCACGGCCGGCAAAGTCGGGCCGATTCGGACAAGTTTGTCCGAATCGTTGTATCGTTATCTGCTGGATCGTCCTCCTCTGGCAGCGGCCTTGATCAATCGCCTCGATCTTGGTCTGTATAAATCGGAGGCCAGAGGCCCAGGTCGATTCTGGGGGCATGATGGCGAGGGGACTGAGGGAATCGTGCAACTCGTCTACCAGGATCACACCTCTCGAATTTACTATCTCGAAGGAACACACGACAGCCGGTTGCTCCCGCACATTAGCGGGAAAGCAGTCGTGTTTTTGAGGATGAATCAGGTGAGCGATGCGAACGGGATGGAAGCGATGGACAGTACGATGGTCTCGTACACAAAGCTGGACAATCGCATCCTCTCAGGACTGGCCTTCTTGCTACGCCCGCTGATTGAGGCAACCGTGACGCGCAAGTTGCGGAAAGGGGTGCAGACGGTCAATCGATTGGGTCAGATGATGCGGCAACATTCCGACCGTGTCCTGTTTGAAGCGATGGACCCGCCTGCTGTCCCGGATGATGATGTGGCTTTCTTGAAGGAGGCACTTGGGAGCCTGAAAAATCCCGGCAAAGCAAGCCACCAGAAGACACTTAGCCCATGACCACCTCGCGCAGTTTCACGTTACTCTGCACCATCGGCGTATTCTGCTTCATCAGCTACAACATGGTGCGTATGCCGGTCCTGGCGCTGTTTGCGGAATCGTTGGGTGCCGGCCCTGAGCGGATCGGGCTGATCGTGGCCGTCTCCACCATAACTGGCGTCTTGCTCAAACTGCCTTCCGGTGCTCTATCGGATATCTATGGTCGGAGGATGCTGTTGAGGGTGGGTGTCATCGCATTCGGGTTCCCTCCCTTCATCTACCCATTTGTGTCGGACCTAAATCTGTTGACGGTTCTGCGGATCTTCCATGGTCTGGCTACAGCCATCTTTGCACCCAGTGCGTTGGCGACCGTGGCGGAGCTCTATCAAGAACGGCGCGGTGCCGCACTCGGCACTTATACGGCTTGTACGCAGTCCGGTGCACTACTCGGTCCCTTCATCGGGGGGTATCTCGCACATGCGGCTGGTTTTTCCTCCGCGTTCGTCACTGCCGGAGTAGTCGGCTGCATCGCCGTTGTCATTTTCTACAGCCTGCATCTGAATCCGCCGCCACGGGTCCACGAAAAAGGGATGGCCCCCGTGCTCGCGGAAATGTGGAAGGGCCTTGCCATCGTCGCGCGCAACCGCAAAGTCTTGATCACGAGCTCAACCGACGCGGCGAAGATGATCGCCAACGGCGCCTTGATGGCCTTCCTGCCGCTGTATGGCGTGTCGGTGGGATTGAATCCCGGCGAAGTTGGGCTATTATTCACCGTTCAAGCTGGCACGTCGTTCTTCTCCAAACCGATAATGGGTCGAGTATCTGATCGTGTCGGGCGGCGGCCGCTGATCATGATCGGCTTGCTCATCTGTGCAGCTACGTTCGTCTGCATACCGCATGTGTCGAAGTTGACGATGTTGATCCTTCTCTCCGCTGGCTTTGGATTCGGCGAGGCTGTCGTGACCTCGTCGTCCTCAGCGTTTGTCGCAGACAGCTCGGAGTTCAAGATGTTGGGGGCGGGCATGGGCATGCAGGGTACTATCGGAGACATCGGCCATGCCTCCGGCCCCCTGCTGGCTGGGGTGCTGATAGCAAACA
>JBQTHY010000325.1:0-8371 GCA_052389395.1 Nitrospiraceae bacterium
CGCAGTTAGGTCAGCGACCGTGTGGAATGGTGATCCTACAGCCGGCCAATCGTGACACGGCACCCGGGATCTTTCTCCCTCTCACGTATATTAGGGCTCGCGACGCTCAGGCTACCGTGGTGATCTATCCGTCGGACCATTTCGTGTATCCAGAGCATCGCTTTCTCGACTCAGTTCAGCGCGCAATCTGGACCGCCGAATGGCTTCCCGATCGACTCGCGCTGCTCTGCGTATCTCCAGACCGTCTCGAACTGGACTACGGGTGGATAGCGCCTGGTGGGCAACTCGACCGTTCGTCGAATTATCGGATTCACGCCGTCCGCGCATTCTTGGAGAAACCGACGGCGGCTGAGGCGGATGCGGCACTGGCGGCAGGGGCGCTGTGGAACACGTTGGTGGTGGTGGCCAAGGTGGAGACGCTGTGGGAACTGGGGTGGCAATGTTTCCCCGACCTGATCCACCGCTTTGATCGTCTTGGTGCGGTGCTGGGGACTTCATATGAAACGAAAACCATCGAGACGATCTATGAGCAAACAACGGCCCATAATTTCTCATCAGAGTTGCTTCAGCGTATGCCCGACCGCATTGCGGTGGTCGAAATGAACGGCGTGCTCTGGAGCGATTGGGGCAAGCCCGAGCGCATTGCGCACACCCTCCGGCAGATCGGCCGGCAACCGGCCTTCCCCTTGGCTTGTCTCAACAGACCGTTCGCGCCACTTCAGCACAGTATAGCCGACGGTGGGATCATGGCGAATCTTTGACGAAAGAGGATTTCAATCCGTGTCGAGGAAAACGCGATCAGTCTCTCGCTCCAGTCGTGCCGAACAAGTTCCAGATGAGAGAAGGGCTGACAAGGGTCAGCGCGGCAGCCGGCTCGAGGGTCAACAGCCGGACGACCTCCGTCCTCGAATCGTCGCACTCGCGTATTGCCTGTATGAACGACGAGGTCGCCAGGATGGGCATGATCTCGAAGACTGGTTAGAGGCCGAACGACAGGTGGTGAGCAACGCTTCGATGGATTCGTAGGCGTGATGAGTGGGACTCACCCAATTCGCATGGCATGAGCCCTATTTGATGTGTCGAGGCGCCCTGAGTCTTGTGAGAGCCGTATGGACAATCTGAGGAGGGATCTGAACTTGACCGATCCAACAAAGGGATGTCGCCCGGAGGTGATGACCAAAAATGGTCGCCCTCAATGGCCTGGGACGGTCGTCCTCTCATCGTCGATGCAGCTGCTGCACATCAATCAGCGGGCCATGCAGCTTAACAGCCGGCTTGTGCCAGCTGAGTCTGGAGGGAGCCAACCAACGAACCGAGTAGAAGCGATACTCTCTTCACCTCTCACCACACTGGCTTCTCAAATCCTCGCAGAGCTTGAGGCCCGGACCGGGAGTCAACCGGCGGGCCGATTAGTGATCCCTGCTCTAAGCGGCAACTTCGGGAACTCAATCCTCATTCGAGGTTTCGGTCTGCCGGGGTCGAAAGGAGTCCTGGACGCGCGCATAGTGCTCATCCTCACTGAAGCGAAGGTGAATCCCTCTGAATCTCCCGTATTCCCACAAGCGCGTTCTAAAGATTCACCGGCCACCATGTTGACGTGAACTGCAGGTATCGCTGCTTGCGCCCAGTTGCGGCTCTTTCTTGCAGGATGCTAGACTTTTTCCCTCAACCCTGCCGTTCTCCAGTACGCGACACGACGTAAGCCGGCATTGAGGGAAAGGGCAAGCATGGCAGAGCATGTGACTGTCCTGGATGATCCAAACCGCCTCGCGGCACTCGGTTCCTACGAGATTCTCGATACCCCTCCTGAACGGGCCTTCGATCGCTTGGCCAAGCTCGCTGCTCAAATCTGCGGGGCTCCCTAGGCCGCCACTTGCTTCGTTGGGCGGGATCTCTGCAAGAAGTCGCACGACTTACTGGTACGCGTGCTTTCCGTTGAGTTCCTCGCGACTGGCGGCTACACTTTGACATGTACCTGGGTACGTACGTCATTACGAGCTTGCGGGAGGTTGACGACGATGGATCGATGTCTGTGGTGGGTGGGCCTCGTGGTCCTGATGGGTGTGTCGGGGCTTGACGCCGCTGACATGCCCACGGCGAAAAATGGAACGGCCACATCGGTTGACACGAGAAAAGGGAAAGATGGTGCCCCCATGATCCTCATCCCCGCCGGTCCATTTCTCATGGGAAGCAATGACGGATTACCGAATGAGAGGCCGGAACATACCGTCACGCTGAGTGCGTATTACATCGATCAGTTTGAGGTGACGGCTGGTCGGTATCAGAAGTTCATCGAATCGGCCAAGCGCAATGTGCCTCCGACCTGGGACGACGAAGCGGCTCAGGCCCTGAGCGATTATCCCGCGGTCGGCATGTCGTGGACCGATGCGGTGGCCTACTGCAAGTGGGCCGGCCGACGTCTCCCGACGGAAGCGGAATGGGAGAAGGCTGCCCGAGGGACGGACGGCCGGCGATATCCCTGGGGACATATGCAACCCTTTGTTGACATTGCAAACTACAATCGAGGTCTCTGGGTCAGTGAAGCGATTACGTTGGTACCGGTCAACAGTGGCCTTGAGGGAATGAGTGTGCGCCACGGGCTCAAGGAGGGAGGGAAGAGCTCGTACGGACTCTTTCATATGGCCGGAAATGCGGCGGAATGGGTCGCCGATTGGTACGACCGGGAGTATTATCAAAAGAGCCCCGACAAGAATCCGACCGGGTCTGCGACTGGGGAGAAGCGTGTGATTCGAGGTGGGTCATGGGCGGACTTGCCGACTGCCTTGCGCGTCACCGCCCGGTTTTCTGCTGAGCCGGATTTTGAAGACCGCACCATTGGGTTCCGGTGCGCCATGGATGCCGGTGAATAGCCTATCGGCATTCCAATATTGCCTTGGCTGAGCGTTCGATTGTCCGCACGTCTCTTGACAATGAATCCCCGAACCGTAGGTCGCGGCGGTGGTTATCGTTTGCGGATCGGGGTGACTTTCCCGGTGTCTCCTCCCTGAATCTTGAAGGCGTCGCTGGCTGAACCACCCATGTGCTTATCGAGCAAGGCGTTGACAGCCTCATCGCCTTTAAGGCCTTCGAGCTTGATCTTCAGGCGAAGGTTGTTCGCGCTATCGGCGTTGATCAGCGCTTGTTCAAGGCTGATCTTGTTCGCCTTATACAGCTGAAACAACTCGTGATCGAAGGTCTGACAGCCTTCGTCGACGCCCTGCTCCATCGCTTCCTTTAAGGTGTCGATCTCAGCCTTCTTGATCAAATCCTTAATGCGGGGAGTATCGAGCAAAATTTCCAGCGCGGGGATTCGCTTGCCGTCGACGGACGGGATTAGTCGTTGGGAGATGATGGCGCGCAGATTGAGCGAAAGCTGCAAGTAGATCTGTGCATGGCGCTCCATCGGGAAGAAGTTCATGATGCGCTCGATCGCTTGGTTGGCGTTATTCGAGTGCAGGGTTCCGATGCAGAGGTGACCGGTTTCCGCGAACGTAATCGCCGCTTCCATCGTCTCCGTATCCCGGACCTCGCCGATAAGAATCACGTCGGGAGCCTGCCGCAGGGTGTTCTTGAGCGCGTTCTGATAATTCAAGGTATCGAATCCGACTTCTCGCTGGGTGACGATCGATTTCTTGTGCTGATGAACGAACTCGATCGGGTCTTCGACCGTGATGATATGGCCGGGGTGAATCGTGTTTCGATAGTCGATCATGGCCGCGAGCGAGGTTGACTTCCCGGAACCTGTGGCGCCCACGACCAGCACGAGCCCGCGCTTCGTCATGGCGATGTCGTTGAGAATCTGCGGGAGCTGAAGTTGCGAAATTGTCTGAATCTCAGCCTTGATATGACGGAAGACTAACCCGACGTTTCCCCGCTGTCTGAAGATGTTGACGCGGAACCGGCCGAGCTCTTTGTAGTAGAGAGCCAGGTTCATCTCCATCTTTTCTTCAAATTCACTCCGCTGCTGACCTCGCATTAACGCCAACGCCAGTGCTTCCAGTTGCTCATTGGTGAAAGGAGGGGCGTCGGTCTTCTGAGTGGCGCCATGGATGCGGTAAATTGGCGGAGCTTCGACGGTCAGATAGAGGTCGGACGCCTCATGATCTACCATAACCTTCAAGAGACTCCGAATATCCATGCCGCTGCTCCGTCGTCCTTACTGCCTTAGGCTATTCCGCTAATGGGTGACGACCCGAAGAGATTGGGGTTCATGCTGCGCGATTGGGCTTCGGCTTTGTGCACCAAGCCGCGTGTGGCCAATTCGAGCAGCGCCATGTCCATCGTTTGCATGCCGTCCTTCTGGCTGGCCTGCATGATACTGGGAATCTGGTGCAGCTTGGCTTCACGGATGAGATTGCGCACGGCCGTTGTCGCGACCATGATCTCCAACGCCGCGACTCGCCCGCCGGATTTTTTCTTGAGCAACGTTTGCGTGATGACGGCTTCCAGAGCTTCCGAAAGCTGCGTCCTGATCTGGGCTTGCTGAGCCGGCGGGAAGGCGTCGATGATACGATCAATTGTTTTGGGCGCGCTCGAAGTGTGGAGCGTGGCGAAGACGATGTGCCCGGTTTCCGCTGCCGTCAAGGCCAGCTGAATAGTATCCAGATCGCGCATTTCGCCGACGAGTACGATGTCGGGGTCTTCGCGGAGTGCCGACTTCAGCGCATTGGCGAACGACAAAGTATGGACTCCCAGCTCTCGTTGATTGACGAGGCACTTCTTGGATTTGTGCACGAATTCGATCGGATCCTCGATGGTGATGATATGGCCTTCAAACGTGCTGTTGATATAGTCAACCATGGCCGCAAGGGTGGTGGACTTACCGGATCCCGTCGGCCCGGTCACGAGAATCAGCCCTTTTTCTTTGTCGCACAGTTGCCGGAGGATCGGCGGCATGCCGAGTTTCTCCAACGGCAGAATTTCGGTTGGAATGTTCCGGAAGACCGCGCCTAAGCCGCGCTGTTGTACGAACACGTTGACGCGAAACCGGGCGATATCGCCGAGCTCGAACGAGAAGTCGCACTCCCGCTTTTCTTCAAAGTTTTTCCGCTGGGAGTCGTTCATCATGTCATAGATGAGCGCGTGGGTTTCCTCTGGAGAGAGAGAAGGGTGGTCGAGTTTTTTGAGATCACCGTGGATACGGATCATCGGTGGTTCGCCGGCGCTGATGTGGCAGTCTGACGCGCCTTCTTTCACCGAGAACGTCAGCAGTTTGGAAATATCCATCGAGATAACTCCGTCATCAAATAAGGAATCAGCCGAGTCTGCTGGATATCCTTAATTTTGGTTGGATCTCAAGATGAGAATCTTGTGTGCATCATGCCACAGCAAAGCGGGAAAGCAAGAAAATAGCTGGAAGACGCGAGAGGAAATTGCTGCGGGGTCAAAGCACGAACGGTGCTAGAGAGTGCCTGTCACCCGACCAGTCAAATCAAAGGCGCGGATCGCTTCATCGATCTGGTCCGGTGTGTGTTCCGACGTGACAGTGACGCGAATGCGGCTGGTTTTGTCTGGGACGGTCGGTGGCCGGATTGCGGGGGCATAAATTCCGTGAGCCAACAGTTGCTCGGCGAAGACCAGCGCTTTGGCGGCTTCACCGACGAGGATGGGAAGGATGGGACTGACGGTCGGGGTCATGCGGAACCCAAGTCGCTTGAGCCCGTCGAACAGGCGATGCCGATTGGTCCAGAGGCGCGTTCGACGCTCCGGCTCGCGTTGAACAACCTCCAGTGCGGCGGCGGCGGCGGCCATCGTGCTCGGTGGGGGAGCCGTCGTGAAGAGGAATTGGCGGCTTGTATTGATCAAGGACTCAATCATGTCTCGCGGCCCAACCACGTAAGCGCCGCTGCTTCCGAGTGCTTTGCCCAACGTGCCCATATGAAACGGAATCTCATGGTCCAATCCGAAGTGTTCAATCGTCCCTCGACCGGTCGGTCCCATGATGCCGGTTCCATGCGCGTCATCGACATACAGGGTAGCGCCGTAGCGTTCGGCCAGTGAGACCAACTCCGGCAGCGGGGCGAGGTCACCATCCATGCTGAACAGCCCATCAGTGACAATGAGTGTCGGCCGATTCGATTGCCTCCGCTTTAGGAGCGATTCTACATGGGTACTGTCCCGATGACGAAAAACTCGGAAATCGGCGCCGCTCAACCAGCTGCCGTCGACCAGGCTGGCGTGGCAGAGTCGATCTGCCAGAATGAGGCCTTCCTGCCCGATTATGGTAGGAATGGTTCCCAAGTTCGCCAGATAGCCGGATCCGAAGACGAGCGCAGACTCAGTTTGCTTGAAAGCTGCAAGAGAAGTTTCCAGGCGTTCATGGGGAGGAAGAGTTCCACATACCAAGCGCGACGCGCCGGCCCCGGCGCCAAATTCTTTGGTTGCGCGGACGGCAGCCTGCACGACGTCGGGATGCGTCGCGAGCCCCAGGTAGTCGTTGGAGCAGAGAAGCATGACACGCCGTCCTGCAATTTGAACGGTCGGTCCCGTTGCCGACTCGATCGCCCTCAATCGGCGAATCAATGACTGGTCTGCCAGCTGTCGGAGTCGAGAACGAAACATATTCAGTGAAATTCTCGTTTTCTTGAGGTAGCTTTCTTCCCGAGCTCTGCCTCGAAATCGGATTCTTGTCGATCACATTGACAAGGCGATTCTATCCCTAGTATAAGGCCCAGGCTCGTGTGAAGGGAAAGAGTTTTCTCGCGTCAGCCATCACGATTTCACGATGACCTATCGTATTAAAGTACCACCACGGTCTCTGCCGGTTGACGAGGCTCATCTGGTGAGCAGCCTGGAACACTGGCTGATTGGCCTGAAGGAATATCGATGGCCGTTGCTGGTGGGGTTCGGTCTTTTGTTGTTGGTGGGGGGGATTGTCGGGGGGGTCTTGTGGTATGACGCACAAACCGCCAGTCAGGCTCAAGATCTCGAGCGGGAAGCCACCCTCCACTACCTCACGCGCCCGGCCGATGATCCGAAGAAGGCAGATGCCAACCTAAAACAAGCGATCGCGCTCTACAAGAGAATCGTGGAAGAATACCCGCGGACTCCTAGTGCTCCGTTGGCGTTGTTCAGTCTTGGAAATGCCTTGCTGCAGGCCAATGAGTTGGACGCCGCAATTGAGGCCTACAAACGTTTTGTCTTGATGTATGGTTCCCATGTATCTCTTCTCGGTCTGGTCCATCAGAAACTTGGATACGCGTATCTCTTGAAGGGGGATCACGACCAGACGGTAAAGGCGTATTCCACGGTCCTCGAGCTTCCGGGTTCGTTGAATCGTGACCACGCCCTGTTCGAACTTGCCAGGCTTGAGGAGAGCCGATCTCGACCGGAAGAGGCCCTGACACATTATCAGGATTTGATGAAGACGTACCCGAACTCCCCTTTCGCGAACGAAGCGGCTATCCGCGTGAAGGCCCTTGAGGTCAAGAAATCTCCTGAGTCAACTCCAGCACTCTCACCTGCTCCGACAGCTCCAGCTGCGCCGGACCCTCCTGCGAAGCCATAAGGGCAGGACTTTCCTTTTATTCTAGGGAAGGGACCTCCCATCTCCTTCCTTACTGAGTCTAGAATTAGTGAGCGATGATCAGGAACTCACCGGGCCTGATGATGTGGTTCGAGAGATTGTTCCGCGCCTTGAGGGTTCTCAGAGTGACACCAAATCGCTTGGCGATTTTTCCCAAGGTGTCACCCACGCGAACACGATACCATCGCGAAGAATTCTCCTTGGCAAGGTGCGACTTGGCCCGCAAGCGAGGGAATTTATAGGTAGGGACTCGATCAAGCAGTTTCATGACGGTGGCGCTGGTCCCAACGGGGACCTTCAGATGGTATGCGGAGTCATCAGGAGGTGTCGCATCGCGGCGCAGTTCTGGATTCAACAGCCGGAGGTCTTCATAGGGAATGCCGGTGGTGTTGGCGATTGCCCGGAAATGCAGAGGGCGGGTGACGACGACTTCTTCGAACTGGTGTGGGGCGATGGGCTCCTGGCTGAACCCATATTGATCGCGGTTCCGTGCAATGATGGTGGCAGCCATGATGCGCGGAACGTACTGCTTAGTCTCTCGGCGAATCAACCTCGTGTTTGAAATATCTGAGAAGGTTTCAGCCTGGGCCTTATGCAGAGCGCGCATGACTTTGCCCTCACCGGCATTGTACGCCGCCATCGCCAAGGGCCAAGTCCCGAACAAATCATATAAGTCTCGGAGGTATCGGGCGGCCGCAACGGTTGACTTGATCGGATCACGTCGTTCGTCCACATAGTGATCGATGCGTAGTCCATAGAGTTTTCCGGTTCCCTTCATGAACTGCCACGGGCCTGTTGCTTTGGCCCGTGAGAAGGCATAGGGATTAAATCCGCTTTCGACCAGCG
>JBQTHY010000326.1:0-2158 GCA_052389395.1 Nitrospiraceae bacterium
GTTATTCGCTCGAATTCGCAGAGGCGGTCTTCGAGACATTGGAAGACCTCGGACATACCGATGCCAAACGTCTCCGCCAAGTCTTCCTCAGGATTCTGAGTCTCCGCCGCTCACCCCGTCCTCCTGATTCCGAGCAACTTGCGCATTTCACCTATCGAGGCTTCACCGGCTTTCGGGTCACCCAGGGTGAATATCGGATCGTGTATGCCATCGATGAAAAGGCCAAGGTGGTGAAGCTCGCCAGAATTCTGCATCGCGACCGCGATGATCGAGAGCCGGACCAGATCTAGGCTGCACGTTGTGCACCGCAGTCTGCTTGGTTGTTCGTCGTCGCCACCGGCACGGGCCGACCGGCTTTCACCGTCACTCCCGCCGCTTGTTCCTCTTCCCGGCATCAGTCCGGGGCATGGCGCAACGGGACCTCGTTCGGTCTCAATGACCTGGAGGCGATGGCGACCTTCGCTCGCTGTCTGCCTTACTAGTACCAAGCTTGTTCATCCTTTGTTACCATCAGTGCATGAGCCGTCACGCCATCATCGTGCTCGTCTGCTTCTTGATGTTCCTCGCCCTTCCGAACAGTCTCGCGGCATCGATGAGTCAAGCGGACTTTGAAAGCGCCGTCGTTGCCCGAGTGAATCAAGAACGAAAGACTCGTGGGTTACCGCTTCTCTCCCGTGATCCTGCGCTCCAGAAGGCCGCGCAATGGATGGCAGAAGATTTAGCGCGACGTGGCCAGCTCGACCACAAAGATAGTCGCCGCCGTGACATGAAGGCGCGTCTGCAATTTTTCGGATATCAAGACCCGCAAATCATGGCTGAAAACGTTGCGGCAGGTCCGGATACTCCTGAAAAAGTGGTGGAACAATGGCTGAGGAGCCGGCCCCATCGTGCCAACATGCTCAATCCCGATATTCGGGAGGTCGGCGTCGGCCATGCTCGTAACAGTGCCGGAATAAGTTTTTGGGTTTTGGACTTGGGGAAGTCCTTTGCGGACTGAGGTCCGATGATCAAGGCGCTGGGGGCGAGGGGCTAATCAAGCTTACGCTACCTTTATCCACCCTTTAAAGGGGAGTGCCCAGCTGTCTAGAGGGTTCCCAAAGCACTTCAATCCCGTTGGGGAAACCATCGCTTAGACGATCGAAACAAAGGGGTCGGGAGTCTTATTGTTCGAGGCAGACAGCCATTTAGTTGGAAAGGGAGGTTAGGACTTGATTCGCCTGCCGGAGGATCAAGTCTGAGTTATTCCTTCGCAATGTGGAATGAGGAACATGGCTCTGAGTTGGGCGTTAGGAAATCCAATAGCCTTGCCTTCCCGTGGAGGATCTGCCGGCTGCTTGCAGCAATCCTCAGGAGCAGAGGGACTCTATGCGCTGCCCTCCCGTCCTGCGGCGGCGTATGGCGGGAAATGAAGGTCTCGACTCGTTGGAGGCTTAGCTTTCGAACGCCGTGCGGGGGACTCCGCTCTGCCGAATGATCGATTGCAGGGTTCCGATTCTGAGTTCCGTGTGATCGGGAACAGGACTGGTGACGGTGCCGAGGTCGGATCGCCGTTGCATGACGATGTGGCTTCCTCGTTGACGGACTACCTGGAAACCGTGCTGTTCGAGGATGCGGCAGACGTCTCGTCCTGAGAGGACGCGAAGTTTACCCATGAGCCGCTTCGAAGCGGGTCACATACACCTGAGTGTGGAGGCGGCGCTCGACTTCTGCCGGATCGGCGCATTCCAGAAAGAGCTCGACGGCCTCTTTCAGATTGGCTGTGGCTGATTCAACCGTGTCTCCCTGGCTGGTCACATCCAGTTCCGGACAGAGTGCAACGTAGCCCGAGCCTTCTTTTTCGACTATCGCGGTATAGCTCTTTGTTGCCATGGCACGCTACCTCATTTCTCAAGCCTAGCGACTGAGTACGGGACGCATTATAGCCGATCCCTTTCCGAATGCCCAGCAGGCCGGGACAAAACAAAGGGGTCGGGAATCTTTTCCTGAGCGCAGCGACGAGTTCTCTGCAGGCGGCTTGCGCTGATCTCCAGCCGAAGAGTCGGCGCTTTTCACCTGCTGCCCCGCTCCGGGAGGCTCGCCATGTGGATCGTCTGTCTTTTCGGGTTGTTGCTCTTTGCCGCTCCCGAAATCACGAATGAGGTTTCACCGCTGGCGCCAA
>JBQTHY010000327.1:0-3393 GCA_052389395.1 Nitrospiraceae bacterium
ATGGACTATGGGTTTTCCGAAAAGTATCGAATTCTCCCCTTCAAAGGTCTGTACCTCTACTCCAATGAGCCGCCTGGTTCGATCCGCACCAATATCTATCCGGTTCCGGACCTTCGAAATCCGTTCCTCGGCGTTCATTTCACGATTACAGCAGAGGGGAAAGCCAAGATCGGCCCGACGGCTATTCCCGCCTTGTGGCGCGAGAACTACGAGGGGTTCAGCAATTTCAGGATGGGCGAATTGCTCGAAATCGCCCGTCGTGGGGTGGGGCTGCTCACGGGAGCGCAGTTCGATTACCGGCGCCTCGCCCTGGAGGAGATCGCAAAAAATTCCCGGAGCAAGATGGTTTCACTGGCCTCAGTGCTCGCTGAAGGCGTGGAAGAGAAACATTATCAAACATGGGGCAAGCCCGGAATCAGGGCCCAACTGCTCGATATCACCAAAAGAAAGCTTGAAATGGATTTCGTGTTGGAAGGTGACAACCGCTCCATGCATGTGCTGAACGCGGTTTCCCCTGCGTTCACCTGTGCCCTGCCGTTCGCCAGATATGTGTGCGACCGCATTGACGCCGCTCTCGCATAACGCTCGACTCGATTCACCTAACCCCAATCCGAGAAGAAATCTGCAGTCACTGGCCTAGTCCGCGGGTCCTGTCGTGACGAACAGCCCCACCGTGCTCACTCCACCCATCCCCCAGTGGGACCCTTGCGTTGCGCGCGCTCGGTGAAGACCGCGTCTTGGCGCGGTAGGGGCGGGCGGGTGAGACCATCGCCCCGTTCGCACGCCACCCGCGGGCATGTAGCCTCCTCAAAGCCGCCGATTTTTCGAATTAGGGTTAGCACAGGCGAATCGCCCCACCCACACCGATGAGCATGAACTGGGCGGCGCTATTTTTATCCAGGAAGATTTCCAGTTTACCGCAGCTGTTAATGAGGGCGGATGGAGCGTCGCATCTCCCTTCACTGTAGCTGGCCACCAACCCGTTTATGACGAAGGTCCCGACATGAATGGTCAAGTGCTGTCGTCCCATCGATGTCTGAAATTCGTGTACACGTCTCGCTGTAATGTTCGAAATAAGATTGCCGAATCGGTCGACATATTCGATCTGTCCGAGCAACGCTTGGCTCTCCCGGATCGGATCCGCGATCGAATGAATGACTGGGTCATTGATGACTCGTCCGAACGAGGAGACCTGCTCCCCCTTTGACAGCCGGGCCGCAACCGGCGCGAAGAGATCCCGTCCGTCGAACGTGGCTCCTTCCGATTCAAGACGGAATTGCGCATCCGCGATCTGCCTGATCTCCACGGTCTGCTCATCTCGCAGCACACGACTCAGCAGCCCATTATCCGGCGCAAGAAAATAATACCGCGAAGTCGCGACCAAGATCGCCCGCCTTGCGCTTCCGACGCCGGGATCGACCACGCACACATGAATGGTGCCGTCAGGGAACGAACGATAACAGGAATGGAGTAGATATCCGGCTTCCTCGATCTGGTGAGAAGCGACCTGGTGGGAGAGATCGACGATATGGACAGCGGGGTGAATCGACAGAATCACCCCCTTCATGCTGGCGACAAAATAGTCGCGGTCACCGAAATCCGTGATCAGCGTGATGAGGGGACGTGCCGCCGGCATCTTCTAGGAACAGCGCTGGGTGATGAGTGGCACCTCGTGCATGACAGTTTCACCCTGGTCCACGGCTTCACAGGCATGGTACAGGGTTCACATCTCCTCAAAACGAATCTCTACGACCTCGTACTCGACCATCTTCACGGGAGTCTTCACTTCAACGAAGTCCCCGACTCGCTTCCCTATAAGCGCGCGCCCGACCGGCGACTGTACTGAGATCTTATTGAATTTCATGTCGGCTTCGTCTTGACCGACGAGCGTATATTGCTTCTTTGATTGAGACTCTTGCTCGATCACCGACACGGTCGCGCCAAAGACCACGGTATCGGAAGTCTGCCTCGTGATCTCCACCACACGGGCGTCGGCGAGCTTACGTTCGATCTCGGCGATCCGCGATTCAATGAATCCTTGACGCTCCCTCGCCGCGTCGTACTCGGCATTTTCGCTCAGATCGCCATGCGTGCGGGATTCCGCGATCGCTTCGATGACTTGAGGCCGCTCAACCTTCCGCAAACGATCGAGCTCGGCCTTGAGCGCATCGTATCCCTTCTTGGTAATCGGTGTCGGCATGTCTCGTTGACTCCTTCGAATCCTAGTTCTGATGATACTCTTGCAATGATCGGATGGACAGTTTCTTCTTCCCGATCGCTTCGATGCCCTGAACGGCAGCCCATGCACCACGCATCGTTGTGTAATACGGAAGCCCCTTATGCAAGGCTTCTCGTCGAATGGAAATAGAATCAGTATGCGCAGAGGCGGTATGTACGGTATTGATAACAATCGCGACCGTCCCATTTTTAATATGGTCGACAATATGGGGACGGCCTTCTTTGACTTTATTGACGGTTGACACATCAACGCCGTTCCTGCCTAGGTAGGCAGCTGTCCCTCTCGTCGCTTGAATCTCAAACCCCAGCTTCCGCAACTGCCTTGCTACATCTAACGCCGCAGGCCGATCTGATTCTCTTACACTCATGAACGCGGTTCCGGAGTTAGGCAGGACGGCCCCAGCTCCCGCTTGAGACTTTGCAAATGCCCAACCGAAGTCGGTGTCAATCCCCATCACCTCTCCGGTCGATTTCATCTCCGGGCCCAACAGGACATCCACACCAGGAAACTTATTGAAGGGGAAGACCGCTTCCTTGACCGAAAGATGCACCGGCTGAGGCGCTTTCGTAAACCCGAGCTCCTTGAGGGTTCTCCCGATCATCACCTTCATCGCCAACTTGGCCAGTGGCACCCCGATCGCTTTGCTGACGAACGGGACAGTTCGAGATCCGCGGGGATTCACCTCTAGGACAAAGACCGTCTTGTCTTTCACGGCGAACTGCGCGTTCATGAGCCCGATCACGCCGAGCTCCAACGCCAGCACATTCATGTGACGTTCAATGTCGCGCACGATTTCCTTCTCCAGCGTATAGGGAGGCAGCGAGCAGGCTGAATCGCCCGAGTGAACCCCGGCTTCTTCGATGTGTTCCATGATTCCGGCCACCACGACCGTGTTCCCGTCCGATATGGCGTCCGCATCGACTTCGATGGCATCAGCCAGATACTTATCGATGAGGACGGGATGCTGGGGCGAAGCTTTGACGCCTGAACTCATGTATTCCAAGAGGCTGCCTTCATCAAATACGATCTGCATCGACCGCCCGCCCAACACGTAGGAGGGACGGACCATGACCGGATACCCGATCTTGTCTGCGATGCGCACGGCTTTGTCGACAGACCTGGCCATTCCGCTCTCAGCTTGCCGCAGACCGAGC
>JBQTHY010000328.1:0-7625 GCA_052389395.1 Nitrospiraceae bacterium
TTGTTCGCACACCTGCTGCTTGTCGCTTGTTACTTGTGTCTGCCGTTGGTCGCCCAATCGGAGCAGCCAACAGCGCAATCTGTTGCCGCCATCGGTTTCACCGTCTCGGACATGGACCGGTCCATCGCCTTCTACCGCGATGTGTTGACGTTCAAGCCAGTCAGCGATGTGGAGGTAGACGGTCCTGAGTATGACCAGCTCTGGGGGATTTTCGGTGTGCGGGCCAGGATCGTTCGCGTGCAGCTCAGCGCGCAGCAACTCGAACTAACGCAGTTCAT
Organism: Nitrospiraceae bacterium; assembly: GCA_052389395.1. Classification (GTDB taxonomy): domain Bacteria; phylum Nitrospirota; class Nitrospiria; order Nitrospirales; family Nitrospiraceae; genus Nitrospira_D. The sequence goes on from JBQTHY010000328.1 coordinate 279, forward strand.
TTCACCCCCTGATGTCCGGCCGATCCCTGTGCCGTCCTACAGCAACGACCTCTGGTTTCAGCACTTTGCCATCGTCGTACGGGACATGGAGCAAGCCTGGGCTCAGTTGCGAAGACATCATGTACGGCAGATTTCGCCGCGCCCGCAAACCATACCTATCTCGAATCCCGCTGCTGCCGGCATCAAAGCGATCAAGTTTCGCGATCCAGATGGACATAATCTCGAATTGCTCTGGTTCCCTGACGGGAAGGGCAATCCAATCTGGAAGAAGCCCGGCTCCTCTCTGTTCCTCGGGATCGACCACACAGCCATGACGGTGCGGAGCACGGAGAGCAGCGTCAAGTTCTACCGCGATCTGCTCGGTATGACCGTCGCCGGCGGCACGGTGAACATGGGGACGGAACAGGAGCATCTCGATAGTCTCCCCGGCGCCCGGGCGCGTGTGACCGGCCTAACCCCTAAGATAGGTCCGCCCAGCCTGGAGTTTCTCGAATACGAGTTGCCGACCGCGGGAAGGCCAATCCCTTCCGATTCGCACCCGACCGATCTCTGGCATTGGCAGACGACGGTGGTCGTACCCGATGTTGAGGCTGCTGCGACAGAGGTACGTGGAATGGGGCAGATGGTTTCATCCAACATTGTGACCCTGCCGGACAAGGCGCTGGGATTTGCCAAAGGCTTCTTGGTCCGGGATCCTGATGGACATGTTGTACAGGTGGTTTCACGATGACGATCGCAACCCTGACTGCGAGAGGAGCGCCTCGTTCGATGACAACCTGGATGAAGCTGGGGCTTGCAACGGTCGCAATTGTCGCCGCCTGGTGGGGCCTGTCGTCGTTTGACTTCGAACGGTATCTGACGCCGACGGGGTTGGCGCAGCGGTTGAACGAGGCCGGACCGTTGGCGCCGCTGCTGCTGATCGGGAGCATGGCGACAGCAGTGGTGATTCCGCCGATTCCGAGCCTGCCGTTGGATCTCGCCGCCGGGGCGGCGTTCGGGCCGTTTTACGGCGCCCTCTATGCGGTCATCGGAGCAGAGATCGGCGCGATCGTCTGTTTCCTCGTGGCGCGAGCCTTAGGCCGCGACGCGCTCTCGCGCGTGCTCAAGACCGAAGCGACATTTTGCCAGAAGTGTACCGACCACCAATTGATGGGATTGATGTTCTTCGCGCGCTTGATCCCCGTCTTCTCCTTCGACGTCGTGAGTTACGGAGCCGGCCTCACGAATATTTCACTCCGGTCCTTCGCGCTCGCGACCTTGTTCGGAATGGCGCCCCCGACGTTTGCCTTTACCTACCTCGGCAGCAGTGTGATCAGCGCCCAGTGGCCGCTGATCGCTGCGGGCGTCGCGATGGTTGCGTTCTTCCTGGCTATGCCGAAGCTGCTCACGAAGTATCAGGCCAGTCGCTTTGCGAGGTTATTCCTCGGTCCACCACCGGCCCCTGCGCTGGCCGCCGGCACGCGGAGAGAAATTCCGCTCCAGATCCGCTGCGCCGGCTGCGGCGTGAGGATGCAGAGGATATGATCGTTCGCTCGATGGCCCAAGGTCCCTACCGACTTGTCATTAGTTGCGGCCTTTTCCAATCCGGTGCTAGACTTGGCCCGCGCCTCTTGCGGTTCCCCCCGGTACGCAACAGGACGCAGGCCGGCATTGCCGGAAAGGGCGAGCATGGCAGAGCATGTGACCGTCCTGGATAATCCAAACCGCCTGGCGGCACTTCGTTCCTACGAGATTCTCGATACCCCTCCTGAACCGGCCTTTGATCGCTTGGCCAAGCTCGCCGCACAGATGTGCGGCGTCCCCTTCGCAGCCATTACATTCATCGACGACAAGCGGCAGTTCTCTAAGGCAAGGGTCGGGTTTACCGATGGTGAAACGCCACAGACACTAGGATTCTGTAGCGAGGTAATCGGCCAGTCGGATGTCTTGATTGTTCGGGATGCAACAGCAGACGAGCGATTCTCGACTTACCCGCTGGTTACCGGAGCGGCCCAGATTCGCTTCTGCGCCGGCGCACCATTGCTCACGGCGGAAGGCCACGCGCTGGGGACGCTCTGCGTGTTCGGCTTGACTCCTGGCCAGCTCACCAAAGAACAGGCCGACGCCCTGCGAATCCTCAGTAGCGAGGTCGTGACTGAACTGGAATTGCGGCTCATACGCAAGAAGATGGAAGAGGGCACGGTCCGGCCTGACCCAGTTCTCAGTGCTCGTTACAAGGCGGACGAGTTCCTCCGCTCACTTGTCGAAGGCACAGTCGCTTCTACCGGCGGAGACTTTCTTCGTGAGCTAGTCCGGCACGTGGCGGTTGCGCTGAGTATTCGCTATGCCTTCGTCGGCTTTCTCCTTCCCGAGTCACGCATCCGAACCCTCGCGTTCTGGAAAGGTGACGGCTACATGGATCAGGTCGAGTATGGTCTGGACGGCACGCCCTGCATGAAAGTAATCGAAGGCGCGACGTGCCATTACGCCCAAGACGTCCAGAAACTCTTCCCGCGCGACCAGGACCTGGTGACACTGGGAGTTACTAGCTATCTGGCCGTGCCGTTGAAAGATCCGAAGGGCAAGGTCCTCGGCCATTTGGTTGCCATGGATGTGAAGCCGATGATCCTGACGGCCGATGAAATCGAGGTATTCAAACTCTTCGGCGAGCGGGCCGGGGTTGAAATCTACCGTCAGGTGATGGAGACCTCTCTCAAAGATCGCGAGGCAACGCTGCGCTCCATTGCTGAAGGGACGGCCGCTCAGGTTGGCGCAGACTTTTTCCGCTCTCTAGTGAAGAACCTGGCGACGGCCCTGGGCGTTGATTACGCCTATATCTCTGAGCTCGGTGAAGACGGCCGCGCGTTCCATTCGCGCGCAGGCTGGGGCAAGGGCCAACCGCTGCCACCGTTCGAGGTCCCGGTGCGTGGCCCCTGCGAGACTGTCTTGACTCGCAAGTGCGTCTACCATCCGAGCAGGCTCCGGGAGCTGTATCCGCACGTTCAGCTGATTCAGGACATCGGCGTGGAGAGTTACTGCGGCGTGCCGGTGGTGAACTTGTCCGGCGGGGTTCTTGGGCATCTTGCCGTGATGGACTCTAACCCGATGCCAGATGAGCAGCTGGTAACGTCGGTCCTCGACATCTTTGCCGCAAGAGCCGCCGCAGAATTTGAGCGGCTGCGGTTCGAGAACGCGATGCGCCGGAGCGATCTCACGCTTAGAGCCATTACGGAAGGTACGGCGGCGGAGGTGGGCAGCGAGTTTTTCCGTTCACTGGTCAAGAATCTGGCGGTGGCGCTGAACGTGACCTATGCGTTCGTGTCAGAATTCTGCCTTGATCGAACCAAAGTTCGCACACTCGCCTTCTGGGCCACGGACCAATTCAAAGAGAATTTCGAGTATGCCATCGCCCATACGCCCTGCGAAAAAGTCTTGGCCGGTGAACTGTACCATTGTGCAGACAAGGTGGCGGAACGATTCCCGCTCCACAAACAGGATCTGGAGGGGCTCGGCGTCGAGAGCTATCTGGCCATCCCGGTGACGAGCGCGAGCGGGGAGGTGTTGGGGCATCTGGCGGTGATGGATACCAAACGTATGGAGCTCGAGGAGCTGGATCTCTCTGTGTTCAAGATCTTCGGAGCGCGGGCTGGCGCCGAACTTGAACGGACCCACATGGAGGCCGAGTTGAACGATCTCTTCGAGGAAGCGCCTATCGCCTATGTGCACGAAGGGGTTGATACGAGGTTTATCCGTGCCAACAAGACGGCGATGAAAAGTTTGGGTATCACGCCGGCCCAGGTTGAAGGCACCTACGGTCGGACTTTTATCCCTGACACGCCCGATGCGCAACGACGCCTAAAGGAGGCGTTCGATTCTATCGGAAAGGGAATCGACACCAGCGGGGTCGTGCTGGAACTTCGGCGCAGGGACAACGGCAAGCCGCTCTGGATCAAGTGGTGGTCGCGGCCCGATCCCAGCGGCGCCTATACCCGCACGATGTTTATCGACATTACCGAGCAAGTGTTGATGGAGCAGGAGAAGGCCAGGCTGGAGGTGCAAAACATCTATCTCCAGGAGGAAATCAAGGGGAGCCACAATTTCGAGGAGTTGATCGGATCGTCCACGTCGCTCAAGAAGGTCTTGAAGAACGTCGAACGCGTTGCCCCAACGGACTCCACGGTGCTCATCACCGGTGAAACCGGCACCGGCAAGGAGCTGATCGCGCGTGCGATTCACAATCTGAGCCCCCGCAAAGATAAGCCGCTCGTCAAAGTGAATTGCGCGGCGATCCCGTCTGGTCTAATCGAGAGCGAGCTATTCGGCCATGAGAAAGGCGCCTTCACTGGTGCGTTGACCAAGAAGATGGGGCGCTTTGAAGTCGCCGATAAGGGGACCATATTCCTCGACGAGATCGGGGAACTGCCGCTGGATCTCCAATCGAAGTTGCTGCGCGTCTTGCAGGAAGGCGAATTCGAACGGGTGGGTGGGACACAAACCTTCAAAGTCAATGTGCGGGTGATCGCCGCCACCAATCGGGACCTCGGCCAACTCTCGAAGACCGGACACTATCGGCCCGATCTGTATTACCGGCTCAACGTGTTTCCGATTCACCTGCCCGCGTTGCGCGAGCGCGAGGGCGATATCCCCATGCTGGTGCAATATTTCGTGCGCAAGTCTGCGGCGAATCTCGGCAAAAAGATCGACCGGATTCCGGAACGGATGATGACAGCGCTCCAGCGCTACACATGGCCGGGGAACATACGCGAGCTGGAACATGTCATCGAGCGGGCGGTGATTTTGACCGAGGGGCCAGAATTGGAGCCGATCGAGTGGCTCACTCAGCCGAGCGGCAAGGCTGGCGAGGAAAAGATACTCACTCTGGAAGAAATAGAACGGCAACATATTGTCGATGTGCTGGAGCAAACCAACTGGCGCGTTAGCGGCGACAAGGGTGCTGCGGCGATCCTTGGATTAAAGCCGACGACGCTCGAAGCAAGAATGAAGAAGCTCGGAATCGAGCGCAAGACGAAGTCTTAGTTCCTCACCTCATTATCTCCGCCCTCACTCCCACAAAAAAATCCCAACATTTCGTGACGGTCCCAATATTTTGGGAAGTGAATTCCCCTGCCTCCTAACCTCCCCCCCGTTGAAAACAGCAGATCTCCCCTCACTACATCAAACACTTACGCTGTTCTATCTGCCGCGCGATCGGTCTGGCATCGCGGTTGCTGAATACCCTGGCAGCACGCTGAAGCAAAAGGAGAGAGACCGACGATGTTGAAGATCACCAAAATTCAAGAAAGTGGGAACGACGTGCTTCTCAGGTTGGAGGGCAAAATCACGCAACAATGGGCCGCTCTCCTTGATGGCGAGTGCCGCTCGTTCCTTCGGCAGAAGAAAGCTGTGTACTTGGATTGCTCGAATGTCGAGTTCATTGATGAGACGGGAGTCAAAGTGCTCAATGATTTCCCTCGCAACCAAGTCACCCTAATGAGCACTCCGGGTTTTGTGAGGGAGCTGCTGCAGATCGGAGGCCGGTCATGAATACAGACGCCGCTATCTATACAGAGTCATTGAGTCAGGCCAATTCGTCAATTTGTCGGTCTTCTACGCAGAAGGTCCAGCCTGCGAAAACGGTCGGCCTGAGCAAAACAGAAGGTCAACTGCTTGCCAGGCTCAGGCAGGGTAATGAGAGTGCCTTCGACCAACTGGTGAATCAACACCATGGCGCACTAATCCGTATGGCGAGGGGCTATGTGGCTGATCCGGGAGTGGCCGAGGAAGTCGTGCAGGATACCTGGATGGCTGTGATCGAGGGCCTGAACCGATTCGAAGGGCGGTCGTCGCTCCGGACTTGGATCTTCGGTATCATGATACACAAGGCCAAGGATCGCGGAGCCCGCGAAAAGCGGCATACAACCTTCTCGGCCTTCGAATCGTACGACGATGACAACGAGGAAGCGGTCGATCCGTCCCGCTTTCAACATTCGGGCGAGTGGGCCGGCCATTGGGCCTTCCCCCCCCATCCCTGGGACGACCAGACTCCGGAGAAGTTGCTCGCCAGCCAGCAGGCGGTCAATGCGATGAACAGAGCGATCGAGGCATTGCCGGCGACACTGAAAAAGGTCTTGATCCTCCGCGATGTCGAGGGGGTGGAATCCAAGGAGATTTGTGAACTACTGGAGATTACCGAGACCAACCTGTATGTGCGGCTCCACCGGGCCAGGGAGCGGGTGCGAGCAGCGGTGGAGACCTATCTTGGGAAAGGCTAAAGCGGAGGTCTAATCCTAGGGTGAAAGGCACGCGTTGCAGCACTCAACCTTAACCATGGTCTGATGTCGCCTGGCCGAATTGTAAGAAGTCCGCGATTCCCAAGACTCAGAGGTGGGACCACTCTACCCGGAGGCTCCACCGATGAAAGACCACCCCTCGCAATGGATCGCCAGCGGGCTCACCTGCCGCCAGGTGACGGCAAAAGCTACCCTGTATCTCGAAGACCAATCGTCCCTGTTTACCACAATTCGCATCGGGCTCCACTTGGCCTCCTGTGCGGACTGCCGTATCTACATCAAGCAGATGGCCCTTGTCACTGAAGCTGTAGCCTCTCTCCCTAAGTGCTATCCCTCACCAGTCAATCGCCTGCGCCTCCGACAGCAGTATGCAGCGCAGATGTCCCGCTAGGGCCTCTACAATTTTGTTCCACGATTTTGTAAGAGAGCAGCCAGTCCGCTGACTCACGAGCATGGGTGAACCAGCCACGATGACGATGCTGAGCGCGGAGCAGCTACGACTGGAACAATCGAAGACGTTAGCTGAACCAGAACGGCGCTATGGCCTCTTGGCGAGGACGCTTTTTGCCGTGATGGATCTGCTGTACGGACGGGCCAGGAGCTGGAGCAAGTTCAAGGTCCTCGAAGTGATTGCGCGCGTTCCCTATCAGGCCTGGGAACACGTCGCCTACATCGCCATCACACAGCAGTATGAACATGAGGACTTCGCCCGCCGGGTCTTCGATCGTGTCAAAGAAAGCCGACATCAACAAGACAATGAACAGTGGCATCTGCTGATCTTGGAAGAATGGATTCACCGTCAGAGGATCAAGGAGAATTTCCTCTTGCATCGGCTCGTCCCGCAAGTGTTCGCCTTTTTCTATTACCAGATCAGCTGGGTGTTGTATGTGATGAAGCCGGAATGGAGCTATCGCCTGAACGTCGATTTCGAAACGCATGCCGAACACGAGTACATGTTGTTTGCGCGCGAACATCCTGAGCTGGAACAGATGCCGTTCGAGAGCGTCTTCAAGAAAGAGTACGGTAATTTCGGAACGATGGCCGATGTGATAAGGCAGATCGGCTACGACGAACGGGT
>JBQTHY010000329.1:0-3566 GCA_052389395.1 Nitrospiraceae bacterium
TGAATCGGATCTAGATCGCATGCATATCGCGAGACGAAAAACGCGGCAGATTACGGTTGGCAAGGTTAGAATCGGTGGCGATGCCCCGGTGTCCGTGCAGTCGATGTGTTCGACTGACACGCGTGACATCAACGCCACTGTCCAGCAGATTCAGCAGCTCGAAGCGGTGGGGTGTGAGATCATTCGTGTCGCGGTGCCGGATAATGAAGCAGCGGCGGCCCTTCCAAAGATAAAGGCGGCGATGACCGTGCCGCTGATCGCCGATATCCATTTCGATCATCGGCTTGCGTTGAAAGCCGCCGAGATCGTGGACTGCGTCCGCATCAACCCCGGCAATATTGGAGCTTGGTGGAAAGTGGACGAAGTCATCAAGGCCGTAAAGGATCGAGGGATTCCGATTCGTGTGGGTGTGAACGGCGGGTCGCTCGAACGGCCGCTGCTCGACAAGTACGGCTGGCCTTCGCCTGAAGCCTTGTCAGAATCGGCGCTGAATGCGGTTCATGCGCTGGAAGATGTCGGCTTTACCAATATGAAGGTCTCGCTGAAGGCGTCGGATGTGCATCACGCGATCGACGCCTATTGGCTGTTTTCCCGGCAGTCAGATTATCCGTTGCATATCGGCATTACTGAAGCAGGAACGGCCATGACCGGTGCGGTCAAGTCCTCCATCGGGCTTGGCTGGTTGTTGTCGCAGGGCATCGGCGATACCCTGCGTGTGTCACTGGCTGCCGATCCGGTCGAGGAAGTGAAGGTTGGGTTCGAGATTCTAAAGTCACTCGAATTGCGGCATCGTGGCATCAACGTCATCGCATGTCCGACGTGCGGCCGGGTCGAGATTGACGTCGTGCGCCTGGCGAACGAACTTGAGAAGAAACTCGGGCATATCAAGGCTCCGTTGAACGTGTCGGTGCTCGGCTGTGTCGTGAATGGGATCGGCGAAGGCAAGGAAGCGGACATCGGGATTGCGGGCGGTGAGGGCAAAGGGATTCTGTTCAAGAAGGGCAAACTCGTACGCAAGGTCCCGATGGACGAATTGATGGAGACGCTCATCCACGAAGTCGAATTGCTCGCCAAAGAAAAAGAAGCGGAAGAAAACGGCCAGGTGGTCGCCGAGTCGCATGGAGGCTGGGAACCGCTCGTGCCTGAGTCGGATCACCTGTCGACGCTCGGAAAGGAAATTCCTGTCCATTCGAATAAGCGGTAGGTCTCCTCTCTCGTCCCTAGCCTCTCACCCCTTGACCAGATTATAATGCGAGCTTCGCGAGGCGCCGTACCCAAGTGGCTAAGGGAGCAGTCTGCAAAACTGCGATGCAGCGGTTCGAACCCGCTCGGCGCCTCCATACCAACCTTCGGTTGAGCCGCTCGCTCTTCTTCGCTGTATCGTAACCGAGGCGAGCGGAGAAGTCCCACCAGTATCTTCTAAGAATCCGCTTGGCGTGTGCCGGCGACTCTTTATCGTCGTATCGTAATGAATGTCGTCGGAGAAAACCATTTGGTGTTTTGATTCTCGTGTGAGCTGGCGGCTCTTCAGCGGAGCATGGTAATTCTCGCCGCCACAGATTCTCTCCCCTGGAGACATCCCCTCTCTTTCTGATAGTTTGTAGTGACTCCTTCACGGCGATCACTTGCATTTCGATCATGGTGCAGGTCCTCACTCCACAGTTGAGGGGCTAGTACAGCATTTCGCTGGACAAGCTAGCTTGCACGCCTTACGCAGCTTTACTCCCCTTACGCACAGTGCTAGGTTATGCAGCCTAAAGAGGCGATATCCGCCGCGAACGCAGAGCCATGGAGAGCGTTGACAAGTGATTGAACACGCGCAAGAAGCACACGCTGGTGTTCATTCTGGCTGTGTGTGCTATGCCGGTCAGTATACTCAAGATGGGCCGGCGCTAGCAGCCTGCGGCTCGCTCTCTGTCGGTCCGTTGGCGCGGTGGCTCACCTGGCGCGCCGTGAGGTGGTAGAGCGCAGCGGGAAATTCCAGACGAAGTGGACGAGCCATAAGGCGGGACGATCGAGTGGGTCCGGTGCAGAGTCAAGAACTGACCCCGCTGCTTGGGCTCTACTAGTTTCTCTCAGCGCACGGTTCTGCGCATAGTATGAAGGTAAAACATTCATTCGTGCCTGTTGATGGGCACACATCTGACAAGGAGGATGACCATGGATATGCTAAAAATTGTAGGACTCGGCGTAATCGGAATAGCAGTCGTGATCGCAGTCATAGCAGCCCTGACAACTGTTCTTGGCATTAGATGGCCGGAAATAACGCCATGACAACACTCAAACCAGGTTGGTTGAAACGGAAAATTCAAACCCAGAAGCCGTCAGTCAACGCACAAGCGGGGCAGTGCATGTGACCTTGTATCCTGCACCCCTCTGAGTCGAGGCCACCTCTGCGACATGGTCCAATAGCGGACCGAGGAGGTGGCCACGCCCGACGACTCGTCAACAGAATCCCTTGGAGGGAAAAGAAACGGGGTCAGTTCTTAACTGTACATCGAGCAAACGCCGGGACTTGCTCAAGGGTGAGGGGCCTTCGCTCGATCGCCTGCTGAATCTTCGAGGTTGGGCTCCAGGATTTCAATCACGAGATGGGAGTGATGGCCCATCAAGCAGTAGACTTAGCAGCGCCACTGCGGTTGCTGAATGTCACGGCCCAAGAGCCGCACAAACTGGTGTCGGTCCGTCTCATCCAGAAAGATGGGTTGTTGGGCATTGCCGCGCGCCGTAAGGTGGTAGAGGGCACCGGGAAATTCCAGCCGAAGTGGACGAGCCATGCGGCAGGACGAGAGAGTGGGTCCGGTGCCATGTCAAGAACTGACCCCGAGACCTCTCTGCTACCAGGTTTCTCCCTCGCCTTCTTTGTTCCATCGGAACCGGCACACTCTCTGCCTGTCGAGAAAACCGCACGGTCGCCGCGCCCCCGCAGCTACTCGCCTTTGAGGAGTGGAATGGGAAACCAGGGCGAGCGCCTGCGCCACACACCCTGGTCAAAATTTCCCCCGATAGAGCCTGTCGGTCCAGGGCATTTCAGCCCTTGTTTTTTGCCGCAGTTTATTCTCTATTTCGTTCGTGGATTTTCCTTGCCTACCTGATCTTGGGTGCCTGTCTTCCCGAAGAGGTGAAGGTCCTGTGGGTTGATCGCTGTGCCCCGTGATCCCCCAAGAGTCATGACGAACGGGTTAGGGACGGAGGCCGGAGAAAGGGTCGGTGGCAATATGGCCAGAATTCTGGTGATCGATGATGAGGCAGGCATCCGAGATCTCCTCGACACCGCGCTCCGCCGTAAGGGACACGAGGTCATCCTGGCGGACCGGGGCCGAACGGGGGTGAACCTGTTCAAACACGCGCGCCCACAAGTGACGATTGTGGATCTCAAGCTGCCTGATGTGGGGGGATTAGCCGTTCTTCAGGAGATTCGGACCCTCGACCCAACCGCGCCGATCATCATCTTGACAGGGTTTGGGACGGAGGAGGGAGCGCAGCAGGCCCGTGAGTTGGGCGTGACCGAATTCCTCCAGAAAGGCTTCGCCAAAGGCTTCTCCCTGCAGGCCCTCGACGCGGCG
>JBQTHY010000330.1:0-21707 GCA_052389395.1 Nitrospiraceae bacterium
ATGTTCGTCCGGATGATGATCGCACCGTCGGCGATGACTTCGTCGCGGCCGGCTTCGAGACCGGGCATACCTCGTCGTCCGTCTTTCGTCCGGGAAAGTAGCTCGCGTTCGAGATCCTGAATCGTCGACAATCTGAGGACATAATTGTGAATCCGCACCGGCTCGTAGGCAGGAAGTTTCTGAGCCATCGCGGCTAGGGTCGTAATCGTCCCCGCTGTGCCGACGAAGGTCGCTGTCTGATGGTTGCCCATCTCTGCCACAGCAGTCTGGGTTTCTCGAAGAATCCAATCCCGGGCCTGCTGAATCTCCTCTGCTATCGGCGGATCGTGCTGCAGGATCCGTTCGCAGAGACGCACGACTCCGATATCTATTGACCTCACGATCGGCTGATTGCCAGGACGATCCAGGATGAATTCCGTGCTGCCGCCACCAATATCGAGCGCCAATATGTCGGTCACACCTCGTGGCAATCCCGACCGAATACCCAGCATCGTGCGGCGTGCTTCCTCATCGCCCGTGATCAGCTCCACTTCGAAACTGGCCTCGTGCTTAACACGATCGAGAAATTCCTCACTATTGCCCGCATCGCGCACGGCGCTGGTTGCGACGGCGGTGACGGCATCAACGTGGTAGCGATCGATGATCTCCCGCCACTCACTCAGGCACCGGATGACTCGATCCATCGCAGCTGGACTGAGTTGCTTGGTCTGATCGACCCCTTCGCCCAAGCGGAGAATGCGCCGGTCTGATCGAAGTTCTTTGAGAGAGCTCCCTGAGGGTAGATCGGCAATGAGGAGGCGGCAGGTCAATGTGCCGATATCGACTCCGGCCAATCGGAGCGTGCGCTTGGGGGGCGCGGTCATTGCTCGCTTCGAATCTCCTCCATTTCGGTTTCCAGCTTCTTCCTCGACTCCTTGAGCACCTGAACCTCTCGAACGAGTCGGCCGATCTCGACATCGTACATGACGCGTTCAGCCGTCTCACCGGACTCTTTCATGTCGACGGCTCGCTCGCCGATGTCTTTGTAGAGGTCGGACAGTTGCTGGTCGAGCCTGCGGACTTCAAGCCGCATTCGGAGTAATTCTGTCTCCTCCAGCGCACGGCTCGCGGCATGAGCCGTACCCAGACGGAGAGTGGCCAGTCCAGTTCGAAAATCGTCTTTCAGCCGCTGCAAGAGACCCATTTTTCTTCCATCTTTCCCCAACTACCCAGGTGCAAGGACGGCTGGGCTGAGCGGCGACAGGACCCGCACCGTCAGCTCACTGAGCCCAACTCCAACTTCTTTTCCCACTTTCGCATCATCGCATCCCGCAGGCCTTGGTGCACAGACGACTTCAAGCCCGGGTCCAGTTTGACCAATAAAAACGCTTCCTGTCTGGCTTGCTGCAACAAATCTGCATCCCGCACGATGTTCGCTACACGAAACTCGGGTGTGCCCCATTGTCGAAAACCAAAGAATTCGCCCGGCCCTCTAATGCGCAGATCTTCTTCCGCAATCACAAAACCATCGTTCGACTGCACCAGCGCCTCCAACCGTTCTCTCGCAGTCGACACCGGCTCTTCACTTCCTAGAGGCCGTCGTCCCAGCGGGACTCTAGCTTGCCCCATGCCAGCCGCCATGAGCAGGCAATAGGACTGCTGGTCCCCTCGTCCCACACGACCGCGCAATTGGTGGAGCTGGGCCAAGCCGAACCGTTCGGCATGTTCGATCATGATGATCGTCGCATTCGGGACATCGACGCCGACCTCGATGACCGTCGTCGCAACGAGCAGATGAATGTTTCCGGCTTTGAAGTCGGCCATCACCGCTTCCTTCTCTGCGGCCTTCATGTGCCCATGCAAGAGGCCGACGCGAAACTCGGCAAACTCCTCATTCTGCAATTGTTCAGCCCCTTGGATTGCCGCTTGGAGGTCCTTCTTTTCCGATTCTTCAACGAGGGGATAGACCACGTAGGCCTGCTTCTTGTTCCGCAATTCGTCGCGAAGGATTTGATAGGCCCGTCGCCGTTGCGCCTCGCCGAACAGAAATGTTCGCACCGGTTCCCGTCCCGGCGGCAGTGTATCGATGATCGACACATCGAGATCTCCGTAGACCGTCATCGCCAGCGTTCGTGGAATCGGCGTGGCGGTCAACACGAGCACATCCGGCTTGTACCCCTTATCGATCAAGGTTTTTCGCTGTAAGACGCCGAACTTATGTTGTTCATCCACGACGGCAAGCCCCAAGTGTTTGAACGCCACGCCTTTCTGGATCAGCGCATGCGTGCCGATCGCCACCTTAATTTCCCCAGACACGAGAGCGGCGGCTTGTGCTTTCTTGACGGCCGCCTTGTCTCCTCCACGCATGAGGACACCTTTTAGGCCCAACGCCTCAAGCGTCCCCCTGAGATTGCGAAAGTGCTGTTCGGCAAGAATTTCGGTCGGCGCCATCAGCGCCGCCTGATATCCTGATCCGCAAGCCATCACTATCGCGTGCAGCGCCACCACGGTTTTCCCCGACCCCACATCACCCTGCACGAGGCGATTCATCGGCCGCGGGGAAATCATGTCGCGGAAGATCTCCCGAATGACCTGATCCTGCGCAGGCGTAAGGCGGAACGGCAGCAGCCGGCTCAGCTTTTCCAGGAGCGGCGTCCTGGGTTTGAAGTGCAACCCTTTCGGCTCATCGTGCACTGACCGTTGCCGTGTCGCCAAGGCCACCTGTAGGAGGAACAATTCTTCAAACGCCAATCGCCGATGCGCCGGCGTCTTACCCTGTTCCAATAACCGCAGATCGGTTCCCGCTTTCGGGAAATGCACGTCCTGCAGAGCCTCTTGAATCGGGATCAACCGTTGACGGGCGCGAAGTGGCACCGGCAGATGATCACGCAACTCAAGCCCATGTTCTTCGAGCAGTCCTTTCGTCAACACCCGCATCTGGCGGGAGGTCCACCCTTTCGTTTCGTGATAAATCGGCACGATCCGCCCCACATGCAGCGCAGATTCCAATTCTTCCCCGATCACTTCATACTGCGCCACTTCCATACGCGGGACCATCCACCCTTGGCGGCCGGCGATCACGCGCCCGCTCATCATCACCCGCTTCCCGACTGTAAGGATATCTTCCAGGTAGGCTTGATTGAAGAAGACGACCTGCATCCGCCCTGTCTGATCCTCCACACCGACATCAAGCACGCTCAACCGGCGGTTCCTCGTCCGCTTCGTTTCACACTTCGCGATCGTCCCACAGATCGAGGTCACCATGCCGGGGACAAGGTTGCAAATCGGCGTCATCACCGACCGGTCTTCATAGCGCCACGGCACGGTCCAGAGCGCATCTTCCACCGTCTCGATTCTCAATCGTTGCAGCAAGGCGGTTCGCTTGGGGCCTACTCCTTTTACAAACCGGATGGGAAGGTTCCAAAGATCGTGCTGGGTTCCTTTCTCAGAACGAACCTCAGAAGGCAACGGCTCGGACTCCGCTCCAGAGGATTCGGGCCACTGCCGTGCGGCGCCGCGGAGCGCCTTGACTATTGCGGCAGCGATTCGCAGCCGGCGGCGGCGTTCGTCAAATGGAAGCGACTGGTGAAAATCGATGAACAGATCGCGAAGTGACACCAGGCGAGCTTCAATCGCCTTTGGATACACCTGTTGGGCCAGAGCAGACAGGACTTGCGTGGGGACAAACGTACTCAGGTTCTTGACCGTCCCCAGGTGGGCACATTCGTCCCGGCTGGCGAACTCGATGGGACGCGCGATGCGGTCCAACCAGTCTTGAAATGGCGTTGCAGAGCCTGACTTGGAGGGAGTCTGCATACCGGCTCGAATCGTAGCACAGTGCCATCCGCCGCTCAACGACAGCGGGTCGAGCGAGGGGCGGACTGGATTCCTCAGAATACTTTGTCGGCTTTGTCTAGGGTGCTACACTTTACGTCGAGGCATTCATGTATCGTCATAACATTACGCATATCCTTACGCCGCTCGGATTGGGGCTCGCCCTGGTTATCGGCTACCACCTCGTCGTGAAGCCGTACTTCTTCACGCCGCCAGCTTCAACATTGAAGCCCGCAGAAGTTTTTGAAGCCGTCGCACCCCCACCCCCGCCACCCAGCGGCGAGCCACGTCAGGAAGAGGTGAGGGCAGTCCGCGCGATTGACCAGACCGTGGTACCGGACACCCCACACGAGGCGCTCCTGGAAGCCATTCGCGATGAGATCGAGAAGCGCAACTTGTCGCTCGCTGAAACGAAACTGGCGGAACTTCCCGCCACCGTGCTGTCTAACGCGAAGGCCCGGTCCTTCGTGGCAATTCTATGGAACAACCTCGGCCTCCAACAAGAACGGCTCGCCGGCACGTCGCTCTCCGTCAAGGCGTTCAAGAAAGCGGCCGCGCTCGATGACTCCAATCCCGTCATTCTCATGAATCTGGCCCATGCCTACTGGGAACAGCGGGACCGTGCGTTGAACCGGGACCTCCTGACCAAATTACTCAGGCTCGCCCCGGATGAGCCATTCCCCCACCTGGCGATGGCCGACTTGCTGCAGGAACAGGATCAGCTCGCTGAGGCTGCGAAACACCTGGCCCAGGCCACCGATCGGGCACGGCGAGACCCCGCCTTGCAATCGTATCTCGCCTCAGTCACCGCGAAAGTTCACCGCACTGAGTCGGTCGAAGGCCGTATGACCGCGAGAAGCAGTACCCATTTCACGGTGAAGTTCGACGGGGTAGAAGACCACGGCACCTGGACCACTGTGCTCGAAATACTCGAGGAGGCCTACCGAGAGATCGGTCAAAAGTTCGGGCATTTCCCATCAAAACCAATTGTCGTCGTCCTCCATACCAAGGATTCATTTCAGGGCGCCACCGCCAGCCCTGCATGGGCCGATGGTCTTTATGATCCGACCCTCGGGCGTATTCAGCTCCCCACGCAAGGGGCGACCTCGGACACGAAATGGCTCACCATCGTGCTGCGCCATGAGTACGTCCACGCGCTCTTGCACGACCGCCTGGGAGCGAGCACCAATGCGCTGCCCACCTGGTTGAATGAGGGCCTGGCCATGCAATTGGCCGGAGACTCATGGCCCGAGCTCGATCAGGTGCTGCAGGGTGAAGTCAATGTGATACCGTTGAACTATCTCGAGGGGTCGTGGGGTGCGCTGCCGACCAATGTGGCGACGGTGGCATACCTAGAGGCAAATTCGGCGACCCACTACCTGATCGAACGGTGGGGCATGGCGCGTGTTGATGAATTGCTGAACGCGTTCACGGCAAGAGCCTCAGTGGCAACGGCGCTCCAGAGCAAACTGTTCGTCTCCTACGAACAATTCCACCGCCAGTGGCTCGAAAGCTTTGAGCGGAAGCGCACCTAGCGCGCACGATTCACCCCCAAGGGTGTTCGTGAATCATGCGCCTACAGGTTGGCGGCTCCTCCGCACCTGTCCGCTTCCACAGGCCGTACGGCCTGCTCAAGACGAGCCGCGACTCCCTTCCATTCACATTCTCATCTACTTGATCTGGAATTCAGATTCGCGAGCGTACGCTGCTAGATCGCATCCGGCCCGGAGGTCTGCTGAAGCTGATGGGGCCATGCGGGAAGCATATGCGCCTGATCGGCGTTAGTTTCATTGGCGCTCTCCTCGGCCTCATGTTGGGTCACTTGATCTTCCCACAGAACCGCCTCCCCAATGTGATCAATCATTCGAATTCTGAAATCAAACGTATGCAAGGCCTCCGTTGCATCGCCATCCAGACTGATCAGCTGAGCGGCAATCTGTTGTGCGTTGGCTACCCCTGTGCCATCGGCCGAGAATTCATCTTCCCAGACGAGCCCGCCGGTCTGGGCATCCAATGCACGGAGCAGGAATACCGGCTGCTGCGTGGCTCCCTCGGTGGCATGGATCTTCGCGATTGTGGCGCGCTTCGCCACCACAACCGACGCCGGCTGTCCAGCCCCCTTCCCGCCAGGCGGCGTAAGATTCAGCCGCCCTTCCCATTGGAATTTTCCCGTCTTCGCATCGTAGACACGCAACATGAAATCGGAGAGGTCCCTCGCAGCCAGACCGACCCCGCCGGCAAAGATGCGTGTCTGCGAAGGATTCGATCGCGCGCTGTTTCCTTCATTCACATTCAGTTCATAGACTTCGTCGGATAGCACCTCACCAGATGCGGCATCATAGACCTTTACTGTAATCGTGGATTCATCGCCCGTCTGGTAGCCGAACCCTGCCGCTACGATCGTCCCTTGTTCCGATGTATCTTCAATATCTGTTTGAGCCCATGCCTGGCCGCCCACTAGCGATAGAAACAGACCTGTGCCGGCCAGCCATGAGATGGCGAGCAACGGCCGCAGCCAAAGACTGGAGGGGTGAGGTCTTTCTGGATGAATTGAAGCTGGGAGAGATGGTCGGACGATCAGAGGCCCAAAACGCCCGGCTAACCTAAGGATCAGCGACATAGTGCCTCCTGATGCTCCGGCTCATTCTGCAAGAGGTTATGTCACTGGTATATTCCTCACAATAGGAAGAATCCCCCCGAAAGAGGGAAGGCCTGCGGGGTGGTGAGGGCTGCCTGAATTAGCCTTGAGAGGGAGAGGACCCGGCTTCGCCAAACAGGCTATACCGATGACGGGCGATCATGCGATACCCCCACTCCGCCAGTCTTCTGGCCAGTGGAAGCCGCAAGCACCACAGCAGAAGCCTGCCACCTGGCAAGCTGGGAGCTAGGGGCAGGAAGGCATCGAGACCCTGGCGCACTTCCCCTGATGGCCGGACCAGGAAGGCCATGTCAGGACGGCCAAGGCTGTATTTCTGCCCCAGTGCCCTTTTCGCCTCCTCGCTCTGATACGGCAGAAACCGAACGTCAGAGCCGGCTTGCCCCACCCCGGCCTGTTCGAGTTTCCGTTTTGTGGAGATACAGAGCCGGCACTCGCCATCATAGATCAACAAACAGGTCTGCCCCGACTTCTGATCCCCTATCTGTTCGTCAGGCGTCATCGTCCAAGAAGCCTAGCATTCTCTCAGAATCTGTAACAAGGCAGTCAATGCCGACGCTCCCTCCCTGGTCTAGAGTTTTCCCACGAGACGGATAATCACCTTGTTGGCAGGGACCCTATTCGTGGGAATTAGGGTCTCTCTCGATGAGTCATGGAGCATCGCCTGTACCGACACTGCCGGTGATTCAGCTTCATGTCCTGATGCCGGCTGGGCTGGCGGCACCGATCTGGCTAAATTTCGCTGGGCCACAATGGGTTGCGTGACGTACGGCACACGTGGGCTGGCAACTGATCTGGCAACGAGAGACCAAATCCTCGTGATGGATTCAGACATGCTCATTCCCCTGGAGGGGAGCGTAGTCACCGGGCTCGTGAGCGTCCTCCCAATTGTGATCGGGGAACAGTCGTTCTTGGACGTGTCTCCGGCGCTCCTGCCACTAGAATCCCGTCCTCCCAATCCTCCGTCTCTTTCTTGACCTTTAACAACTCGACCCGTTTGAATCCCGCCTCCTTGAGCCACTTCGTTATCTCCCCTGCTGTATAGGTGTTTCCACCCTCGGTGAACAGCAGCATCGAAACGGCGAAGAGGCTCGCCTCTGCTGGATACAACCCTTCACGATCGTGGAGAATTGCGTCCTGAATGATGAACCGCCCACCCGGACTCAATGCCGCCAAGGCCCGGCGAAAGATGACCTGATTGTCCTCCGGCGAATAGATATGGAGCACGTTGGAATACCAGATCACGTCGTACGTGCCAGGGATCGGTTCCTTGACAAAATCGAGCGGCAGATACGTCAGCCGCCGTCCCCCCCTGTGAGTCGCAGCAATTTCCTTGGCCACGTCCAGCGCGGCCTCCCGATCGCAGACAGTGGCATGCAACTGAGGATTCTGAGCAAGAAATGCCATCGCATAGGTTCCGGGCCCCCCGCCAAGATCCAGGAGCGTCTTTGCCTGGCGTATGTTCACCTGTGCGGCAAGTGCCGGCGCCCGCTCCACCGTGCGGTGATGCATCGCCCAGGTGAATTGCCGCCGCCACTCCGGACTGTCCGGGACATCGTGGTCGATCGGCAATCCGCTCCGCACGGATTCCAGCAGTCGAACCCAGTCCGTCCAGTGGCTCTTGATCAAGTCCAGATAGCCGCCGCGATAGGCCGGATGGTTAGCATTGAGCGCTCTAGCCCCAAGTCGGCTGTTCTTGTAAGTCGTTCCCTTCTTCAGCAACACACCGGCCGCCGCGAGGTTCCGACAGAGGATATCCAGCCCTCGCTCACTGACCTTGAGTTCCTTGGCGAGCTCGGCGATCGTCCAAGACCTTTCGCCAACCGTCGTAAAGAGGTTCAGTTCAAGCCCGGCCAACAACACACGCGGCAACCGATAGGCCGAGACCGCATCGCGGAAATCTTCGAAGGTGGCGATGCGCCGAGTCACGCCATTCCCCCGATCTGCCGACAGGCCCATCGTATGAGATCCTGCACCTTGGATGGATTCTGCAGATCCACCGCGCGCGCAAACGTCACCGCCACGTATTCTTCGTTCATCTCGGTTTCTTCGGCAAATCCAGACTGCAACAGGAGCGGTCGAAACTTTGCCACCGCCGGCTGGATAAAATACTTCGCCTGCTTGGCCACTTCATCGGTTCCCAGGTCTTCGGGCGTCCCTTCGGACATCATGCTTATCACATCGTCCATCGCCACGCCGTACTGACAGAGTACTGTGCCTGCCTGCTTGATCTCCAAGAGCCAGCCGTCGGACCCCAGATCCATGGCGAGTGATCCACCGGGTTCCAATTCATAGAGTTGGGGGAATGTCTGGGTCAGGACGGTGCGGAGCTGCGACCAGGACACCGGGGCCGGTTCAGTCATGCATGCGTCTCTCGAGGAGGTGGTAGGGGCATAGGATCTTGCGCCACGAGGCGGGCACGGAGTGCCGTCAGGCGCTGTGTATTTTCTTCGAGCTTCGGCAAGTGATACTTGCGATCCATATGGACGACTTGTTCGAGCAGGTCTGTGGCCTCCCGGAGTCGTCCTGTTTCTTCATAACATTGCACCAACACGTACCGGGCGCCGCCCGCCCGGAGTTCATCGCGCGACCGCTCCGCGATCGATTGACTCGTTTGGCAACAGGCAATTGCGTCATCGTACCGTTTCTGCACGAGGAAGGTGCGCCCGATCATACGCCACACGTCCGCCACGCCGCCATGATTGTCTAAGCGTCGCATCAGGACCAGCGACCGCTCATAACATCGGATTGCCTCGTCGAACTGACCGGTTTCGCGCGCGACCAGTCCAAGATCGGAGAACAACACAGCCTCACCCGCCACATCATGCGTCTTTGTCATGAGATCGAGCGCTTCCAGATAATAGGCCCGCGCTCTGTCCCATTCACCCGCATCGGCTCGCAGGTTCCCCAAATTCGCCAGTGTCGTCCCGATTCCCTTTTCATCGCCGAGGATCTTCTGCAGCTCTAAGACTTCCTGATAATACGCCTGGGCGGCATCCCGCCGGCCACTCACCGCACAGATATTCCCGAGGTTGCCGAGCGTCGCAGCAAGGGCACGCTGATCGCCCGTCAGCCGATCGCACTCCAGCGCTTTGGCATAGCAGGCGTAGGCCTCTGTGTAGCACCCGCGCGAGAAATGCTCATTTCCTTGGGAATTCAGTTCTTCGGATAGTCCGTTGCGGAGGACCATGGTTACACATGCAGGAGTCGCTCGACCGGCTGTTTGCCACCGGTGAGGATCGAAACGCCGTCTCCAACGAGGAGACTCTCGAAATTGTACTTGAGGAGACGCCGCAGTCCGTCCTTTGCCTTCACCGGATCGGCGTACTTCTCAGCGTGAAGCATGCTCACAGCGCCGGCCGGCTTGCCGATCAGCGCATCCCCCACGATCAGCACACCCGACCCCTGCGGAATGAACAGAGCCGATTCCCCCGGAGACTTCTGGTCCTTCAGATGGATCACCCAGATGCCGCCTGGCAGCAGCTCGCCGTCTTTATAGGTTCTTGTCGGTGTCAGCTCCATCTGTGCAGCGTCTGC
Organism: Nitrospiraceae bacterium; assembly: GCA_052389395.1. GTDB lineage: Bacteria > Nitrospirota > Nitrospiria > Nitrospirales > Nitrospiraceae > Nitrospira_D. The sequence goes on from JBQTHY010000330.1 coordinate 10,007, forward strand.
GTCGGGGATTTGGAGCTGGCACTTGAACTCTACCTGACAGCTCGCAGCTTCCCGGGCGTGATCTCGGTTCGTGACAACGACGTAATCGACAGGACCGTTGCGGCGGATGATCGTGCTCGCCTCCGCAGTCATCGGAGGTGGATCAACTAAAATCTTGTGTTCGCCGACCATGAGAAACAGCCCGTTGAAGTCGAGCTGCTTCTCCTCAGAGAACCACGACCACTGCCACATGCCGGGAAGGACTTGTTTCATGATATCACCGCGCGACACGCAGGAGTCGCGAGGCATGCGAGACTCGTTGAATAATTTCGTTCACCTGATTTTCCGCGCTTCGCGCCTTTCGCGCTTGTCCAGCCCGCCGCGCGGTCTCACAGAGCCGCCACGGCGTCTTTCACAACTTTCGTCACCTTTGTCAGAATGCTGGATTCGATCGGGAGATCAATGATGTCGTCCTCCGGTACAGTAATAAACTTGCGGTTCGGCCCCTTCGACAACGAGATAAGGAACACACTATTGGAGGGAGTCGTCGGGATCACAACTTGCACCGCGCCGTCGACTCCCCTCACAAGCTCTAGAAATTTTTGTTTGCCTGCTTCTATTTCATCCATGAACGCCTCTCGCCCTGACAGGCAAACAGGTACCAAGCTGACAAGAAATGTTTCTTGCTTGTAAGCTTGCAGACCTGTCAGCCTGCCCCCTTACATCTTACCCGCGCCGCCCGCCAACAACTTTTCGACCTCCGCCACGATCACATCCGCCCCTGCGAGATCCATGTTGCCCACCCGCTGCCAGCGGATCACTCCCTGTTGATCGATCACGTAGACGTTGGGAATAAATTTCCCGCCGCCATAGAGCTTATCCGTGGTTTTGTTTGGATCCAGCAGATATGGGTAGGTGACCCTTACCGGAAACACAGACAGGAATTCCCCGACTTCCTTCTTCGTATTGCCTGACGAATTGACACCGACAACGGTCACACCCTTGCCCCGCGTGGTTTCATACACCTTCTGTAACGTACTGCCCTGCATCATGCATGGTTCACAGATGTGGAAAAGTCCCAGCACCACCACTTTTCCTTTATAGGAATCCAGGGACACGGTTTCACCCGTGATGGACGTGAGCGTGAACGTCGGCGCCTGTTCTCCGACCTTGAAAAATCCGGCAGCGAGAACCAGGGGGACGAACAACGCAGGGAGGACCGGCGCACCGAGTGCGAGCACGAGCCGTCTCATAGCGACCTCCTTGATCAACCGCCTGAATGGTGATCGCATCCTAACATGCTGATTTTTGGCGAGGCAACTGAACGGACAGGAAGGGGCTACTCAGTGGGAGGTCCGTCTCGCTGATTCAACATATCCTCGAGCTGTCGCTTGGCATCACCCTCAAATCGAACGAACTCGATCCCGAACCGGTCACCCTCTTTCCAACGGACGACGGCCAGGGCAATGACAATTGGCGGCCGCGCTCCGGACGGTTGCAGCTGGAGACAAAGACGCGCGCCAATGGGAAAGTGGACGTGGCTATCAATCTCACCACCGGTGATCGTCAGATTTTTCAACATCCCATGTCCGGATCCCTCGTCTCCGGTAAACAGGACACGATAGTCGACCTCAACTCTTGGCTTGTTCCTCGGCTCCATTCGCGTCGTCTATCCCCCGACATTGTAAAAGGTCCGATTGGTCCTGCTCTTCATTCAGTGCGCCGATTCAAACAGACCCAGCTGGAGTTCTTCCGCATGGGTAAACGGAATGGGATACTTCTCAGTAAAGCATGCGTTGCAATAATGGTCTGGCCTCCCCGGGGCACACTTGAGCATCCCGTCAAGGCTCAGGTAGGCCAAACTGTCGGCGGTGATGTACTTGCGGATCTCCTCGATCGAATGATTGGAGGCGATGAGTTCTTTCTTCGTCGGTGTATCGATCCCGTAGAAACAGGGTGAGATAATCGGCGGCGAACTGATCCGCATGTGGACTTCCTTCGCCCCGGCCTGGCGGATCATCTTCACGATCTTGCGGCTGGTGGTTCCGCGCACCAACGAATCGTCCACGACCACGACACGCTTGCCCTCCAACATCTCGGGCACGGCATTCAACTTCACCTTGACACCGAAGTGGCGGATGGATTGTTCCGGCTCGATGAACGTCCGCCCGACATAGTGGTTGCGGATCAATCCCGTCTCAAAACGAATCCCGCTCCCCTCGGCATAACCTAGCGCAGCCGGCACCCCCGAGTCGGGAACGGGGATGACGATATCCGCCGGCACCCAGGACTCCTGCGCCAGCTGTCGCCCTAAGGCCTTGCGTATGGAATAGACCGCGTTCGCGCCGAAAATCCTGCTGTCAGGCCTGGCAAAATACACATATTCGAAGATGCACATAGCCGGGTCCTTCTTAGGGAATGGCCGATGGCTCTCGAGCCCTTGGTCGTCGATAACGATCAGCTCGCCCGGTTCAATTTCCCTGACATATTCGGCATCGAGCAGGTCGAAGGCGCACGTCTCGGATGCCACGATCCAACTGCTGCGCGCGCGCCCGAGAGAGAGCGGCCGCCATCCATGTGGGTCGCGTGCGGCGATCAGGCCGTTATCGGTCATCAACACGACCGAGAAGGCGCCCCGAACCTGACTCAGCGCATCAATGACGCGCGCGAGTAACCGATCGGTCCGTGAATGCGCAATCAGGTGAATGATGACTTCACTGTCCGAGGTCGATTGGAAAATCGCGCCGTGGGCTTCGAGTTCGTTGCGCAGCAATTGGGCATTGATCAGATTGCCGTTGTGCGCCAAGGCGAGATTGCCGAGCGCAAAGTTAACGATCAACGGCTGGACATTCTTCAGGTCATGGCCGCCAGCCGTGGAGTAGCGATTGTGGCCGATGGCCATATGGCCTGGCAGCTTTTCCAGAACCGATTTATGATAAATGTCGGCGACAAGGCCCATACCTTTCTGCACAAAAAACTGCTCGCCGTCGCCGGAGACGATGCCGGAAGCCTCCTGTCCACGATGCTGGAGCGCGTACAGACCCAGATAGGTGAGATTGGCTGCTTCCTCATGACCGAAGATGCCGAACACGGCGCATTCGTCGTGGAATTTGTCCGGCCCCTCACGTGACAGGTGAAACGTGAGAGGTGAAACAACGGGAAGTTCTCTCTTGGTTCGATGCTTCTCCATACGTGACCCTTCTATATTTTACGTCTGGTTCAGCATTCGTTCAATCGAATAAGCCCAACAATCATGCAGTGCGGGAATGGATGCATCGATTACTTGTTCCGTCGAACGTTCGTCTCCCACGAAAATAACCAGCCGATCGCCCTTAACGGTCCCGATCACTTCAGCCGGCACGCCGAGGCCGGTCGCCCGATCGAGGATCGCCTTCCGGTCGGCCCGCCTCGCCGAAAGCACCACCCGAGACTGGCTTTCGCCGAAGAGGATAGCGTCCTTCCTGAGCCGGCCAGGGGTCAATCTCACCACAGCGCCCAGGGTGTGGTCCGGTCCCGACATGCAGGCTTCAGCTAGAGCCACAGCCAGACCACCGTCTGAACAATCGTGCGCGGACCGCACCAGCCCCTCTCGAACCAGTGTCAGGACACAAGCCTGCAGCGCCTTTTCAGTCTCCACGTTCAAGAGCGGCGGCGACCCCTGCTCGCGAGCGTGAATGACCTTTACATATTCAGACCCGCCTAAGTCTTCACGAGACGATCCAAGCAGGATGATGTCGTCGCCCTCTTGCTTGAACCACTGCGTCATCGTCTGGTCAGCCTGTTCGATCAACCCGACCATCCCCAGCATTGGTGTCGGATAAATCGACAGTCCATTTGTCTCATTATAGAAGCTCACGTTACCGCTCACGACAGGAATCTTGAATTGTTCGCAGGCGTCTTTGATTCCCTCGATCGCCAGGACAAACTGCCACATGACGTCCGGCCGCTCGGGATTGCCGAAGTTCAAACAATCGGTCAGGCCGATCGGTTCCGCGCCGGAACACACAAGATTTCTCGCCGCTTCCACCACCGCGAGCCTCGCTCCTTCGTACGGGTGCAGCAAGCAGTAGCGGCCATTGCAATCGACCGTCATGGCGACCGCTTTGTTCGTGCCTTTGATTCGAACCACTGCCGCGTCGGACCCAGGACGGACCATCGTATTCGTCCGCACCATGTGATCGTACTGTTCATAGACCCAGCGCTTGCTTGCGATCGCCGGTGACTCCAATAGCGACAGCAACACCGCATTCGCGTCTTTCACGTCCGGGATAGCATCGTAATTCAGATTCGTCAGCATGTCCTGATAGCCCGGCGGCGAATAGGGACGTTCATAGCGCGGACCGTCATCGGCCAGCGATTTCGCCGGAATCTCCGCCACGACCTCGCCTCGGTCCTTTACGCGCAGAATGCCGTCGCCCGTCACGTGGCCCACGACGGCGACGTCCAAATCCCACTTCTTGCAGATCCGAATACATTCGTCCTCTTTGCCGGCCTTAGCCACCATCAACATGCGCTCCTGAGATTCCGACAGCATCAATTCATACGGCGTCATCCCTGGCTCTCGGCGCGGCACATCAGTGAGATCCAGTTCGATCCCGTTCCCCGCGCGCGAGGCCATTTCACAGGATGAACTCGTCAACCCCGCAGCTCCCATGTCCTGAATGCCGACGAGTAGATCCTGCCCCATCAATTCGAGACAGGCCTCCAACAGCAGCTTTTCGGTAAACGGATCGCCGACCTGTACCGTCGGCCGTTTCTGTTCGGACTGATCATCAAAAGAGTCAGAAGCCATCGTCGCCCCGTGAATCCCATCGCGGCCCGTCTTCGAGCCGAAATAGATCACAGGATTGCCGACGCCGGCCGCAGTCCCGCGGAAAATCTTGTCCTTGCTGGCAATGCCGAGGCAGAACACATTCACAAGGGGGTTCTGCGAATAGATGTCGTTGAACACGATCTCGCCGCCGATTGTCGGCACCCCCATGCAATTGCCGTAACCGGCAATGCCCGCCACGACGCCCTTCGTGAGGTGGCGATTTCTTGCGGAATCCAGTCCGCCGAAACGGAGCGCATCGAGTAGGGCAATCGGCCGAGCGCCCATTGTAAAGATGTCGCGCAGAATCCCCCCTACCCCCGTTGCCGCGCCCTGATAGGGTTCGATGAAGGAGGGGTGGTTGTGGGATTCCATCTTGAAGACCACACAAAGCCCCTCGCCGATATCCACCGCCCCAGCGTTCTCGCCAGGCCCCTGGAGAACACGCGGTCCCGTCGTCGGCAGCTTCTTCAAGTGGATGCGCGAACTCTTATAGGAGCAATGCTCCGACCACATGACGGAAAACATGCCGAGTTCCGTCACGTTCGGCTCGCGCCCCAAAATCGCGATGATCTTCTTATACTCCTCGTCAGTCAGATTATGATGTGCGACCAGGTCGCCGGTGATGACCGGCGCACGCTCATTCATGATTTCCTACACATCAGACTGCCGAGGAGTGATGGTCCAGATAGACATTCCAGCTCGGCCGTCAGACGGTGCTGTTCGTTGAAACCTTTGGTGAGCGCTCGTGCTGTGCGCATCGGCAAGGCCCCCATGGATTACTCACTCAGCTCGCTCCCCCATTAATCTACCTCGATCGTGACCGCCGCTTCAGCAGCCAACGTTTCGTGATCGGGGTTTGCCGCCACCACCTTGATCTCGTGTGGGCCGCGCGTTAGCCCCTTGACGACTCCAGAGAACCCTTTCTGATACTCACCATCCACGTAACAATGGACATGCGTCGCGTGATCGCTCTTAGTCAGGACGTATTGGACCTCGACGGAATCCCCTTTGATCACGGCCCCATGTTGCGGACTCACGATCCTTATTTGGATACCTTCATCATTCGCAGCCCATCCCTTAATTGCCAACCCCAGCACCACCACCAAGCACAGTGCCATCACAACGACACGATGCATGATATCCCTCCATATTAGCTAAGAAAGACTAACAATCCTACCACAAGCTACGGAGTAACTCCGGTTGTGGACTGACGCTGACCCTTCCTGACCCATTCTACCATCGAAGACAGCAACATCCTTCTATCTTCGGTGCCCGGCCTCGTTTCTGTACACCGAGCCGGGTCCAGCATCATAACCGTTCTTGCGTCCACCAACAACGACCAAATCGCATGCAACTCTTGATCCTCGCCCAACAGGTGATTCCAACGCAGCCTCATCGGACTGCCGAGAACTGTCAAGCCCAATTACCCTTCGCGCTGCAACGCTCTTTCTCCCAAAATAACGGGTGACGCTGACCCGGGAGCCAATCTGCCCGCGGCGGGGTCTCATCCCCTCTTCTTCCTCAGACTTCACCACCAACCAGTGTGTCGGCGAATGCTCGCATCGCGAATTATACACAGGCTCCCATATTCCAATCCCGTTCACTTGCAAATAGATGAGGGCATGGCAGGAGCAACATTGCCGAGAGCGGTCGGAACCTTTCATTTCTCACCAAGCGAGCCATGCTGCCATGAGCGGAATTGGCCGGAGGAGCGGGGACCCATCGAGACTCGGCCTGGAAGGAAAACGGAAACTGACCGAGTCTTCGAGGGAATTTCCGAAGGCTTCCACCAGGCAGAGTCCGGAAGGGTTGCTCCGCGAGGTCGTGAAGCGAACAGCAGTGTGGCTCCGTTCCTCACACTCCCACCTTCGCCTTCTTCAACGCTTCCAACATCGACACAAAAATCAATCGTCCGTCTTCGTTCCCCAACATCTCCTCCGCGCAGCGTTCCGGATGCGGCATCATGCCCAGGACGTTCCCTCGGTCATTGCGGATGCCGGCGATGTTGTCGAGCGAACCGTTCGGATTCGCCTCCAGCGCCACCTTGCCATCTTTCGTGCAGTAGCGAAACACCACCTGGGCATTGGCCTGAAGTCCCGCGAGCATCACCGGATCGGTGTAGTAGTTCCCATCCGCATGGGCGATGGGAATCTTCAGCACCTGGCCCGGCTTGCAGGCATTGGTAAAAGGCGTCGCGGCATTTTCCACACGGATATACACATCCTTGCAGATAAAATGGAGCGAGCGGTTTCTCAGCATCGCGCCCGGCAGCAGCCCTGCTTCGAGCAGAATCTGAAACCCATTGCAGATGCCGAGAACCATGCCGCCTTCGTCGGCAAACTGCTTCACCGCATTCATCACGGGCGAAAACCGCGCAATAGCCCCGGTCCGCAAATAGTCGCCGTAGGAGAACCCGCCCGGCAGCACTACCGCGTCGAGTCCTTCCAGCGACGTGTCCTTATGCCAGATCATCTGCACGGATTGGCCTAGCACATCTCGAAAGACATGCTGGCAATCGTGATCACAATTACTGCCTGGGAACACGACGACGCCGATTTTCATATTGACTCAAAGAGCATATAGCGTATGGCAAATGGCATATCGCACGAGACGGGAGGATCTTTGTTTGTGCCATAAGCTATACGCCACTAGCTCCTATCCCAATTCGTACCGATATTCTTCAATGATGGTATTGGCTAGCAATTTTTCACACATCTGCTTGACCTCAGCCTCCGCCTTGGCCTTATCGGTCTCGTTCACATCGACTTCCATGTACTTGCCGACACGGACATTGGTCGCGCTCTTGAACCCCAACGAATCGAGCGCATGCTCAATCGCCTTGCCCTGAGGATCAAGAATTCCAGGTTTCAAGGTGACGTGAATTTTCGCTTTCACAGACTGTCCCTCTTTTCCGTGGCTCTGTTCAACCTATCCACGTATTTCCGAATCCAAAAAATACACGCCACAGTGATGACCCCCGCAAACACCAACGCAACAAACGCCCAGCGCCAGGGCGATTCTTCCAGACGGTAGGCCATCATGCCGACAACGGCTGCCCAGACCACCACCGCCGCTACCAGTCCATAATTCAAAAACGCCCGCAGCATCTGCTCTCCTTTTCCCTCCTTCATCTCCCCCAAAGGATTTAGGAATGTCATATGAAGGGGATGGTGAGGTTGTCCTCGACTGCGCGCGTGCAACGAGTACAGAGGACGGCCCCACCGTCCCCTTATCCGCATACCCTTCTCAAGACTTCTTGATACGCCTCTTCAATCCTCCCTAAATCCTTTCTAAATCGATCCTTGTCCATCGACTCCTTCGTCGTCTGGTCCCAGAACCGACAGGTATCCGGTGAAATCTCGTCGGCCAGGATCAACTTGTTGTGGAACACGCCGAACTCAAGCTTAAAATCGACCAGCTGCATCTTCCGTTCGGCAAAGAACGGTTTCAACACAGCGTTGATCGAATGCCCCAGCTCCCGCATTTCCTGCAGCACTGCCGGGGTGGCCACACGCATCAGGCGCAGATGATCATCGTTCACCAGAGGATCGCCGAGCGCGTCGTTCTTGTAATAGAACTCGATGATCGCCGGTTCGATCGCGTCCCCTTCGTTCAACCCCAACCGTCTTACCAGACTACCGGCAACGATATTCCGAACGACGACTTCGACCGGCACGATCGTCACCTTCTTCGTCAGCATCTCCCGGTCGCTTAACCGTTCGAGGAAATGAGTCGGGATGCCCTCCTCCTCCAGCAGTTTGAACAGCCGCTCCGAGACCTTGTTGTTGATGACGCCCTTGTCGACGATCGTCCCACGTTTCTGGGCGTTGAACGCCGTGGCATCGTCCTTGAAGTACTGGACGACCTGATCCGGCCGCGCCGTCGCAAAAATTTTCTTCGCCTTGCCTTCGTACAGCATCGGACCAATCCCGCCCATAGGCCACCCTGATGGGTGCACTATTGCGCCAGCACCTCGATCAACTGATCCAGCGAACTCACCGTGCCGATCAACGTCGGATGGCCGAATCGGCGCGTATACTGAAATTCTTTCACCTTCTCCAGCGACAGAACCAGGCTGTGAAAATCCTCCATCTTGGAGGTTTCAAAATAAGTGATGAAATCCACATCGTCGAGTCCGCTCGAATGATAGAGCTTGCGCTTCACCGTCTTGAGATAGGGCAACGTGGCTTCTGTATGTTCCTGCATCATCGCCGCGCGCTTGTCCTGATCCAGCCCCCACCAGTCCGCGCTCTTTCTGACCGGAATCACAATAACATACGGGTTCGGGCCTGGCTCGCTGGCCACCTTAAGATCTGCCTTCATTTGATCCGGAAATCCTGGCATGTAGTTGGCTTTCTTGGTCAGCCCATGCATGATGCTGGCTGTCTTGAGGTGCTTGCCGAAATGGCTGGTCTGAAGATCGACAAGAAACCGTTGGGTATCCCGCAGGTCGGCCGCATGCGCGCGAAACATGAGATCGGCATGATCGGACAACCCGCGCATGAGATATACATCGATCGCGATCTTCTCCCGATGCTGCTCGACCACGCCCTTCAATACCGTCAGATAGGCGATCCGCGTCGCCTGATCTTCCTTCGCCCATTCCTCATCGAGACTGAACGTGGCAAAGGTGCCGTAGACTCCCGGTTCACTGAGGAGTTTTTCCCGATCCGCCGCGGCTCCTGCGAGGGGAGTGAGGCAGAGCAGACCAACACACGCCCACGAGACCCATCCTTTACCCAAGTTCAAACCAGTCGATGGATTCATTTCAAGGCTCCTTTGTCATACTCCGAGCACACGTGACTCCCGTATGCTGTCGAATTCGAGTATCTGCGTGTGGCAGCTAGGAGATGGGCTTCTTGAGGATGAGGGCGATGAAGGAGTTTCCGCCAGGATGTTGTCCTGTTAACGCTTGCAGCAAGATCCACCCGTTCCGCCCATAGGCATTGGCTTGTATTTCGAGATGACTGCGGGCAATTTCCCGAGTGGATGCGTCCCCTTCCTTTGGAAACTCGGCTACGACAACTTTGTATTCCACACTCTTGATCGCAGGCGTTCTTGTGAAAATCACAAAGTGGAGAACGAGTCCGCTCACGCCAGGCTGTTGTGCCATCACGGCATCCCATCCTTTTTGACCCAATTCGTTGAGGTTCTGCTCCCACTTGAACGGATCCCCAGAAAGCACAATGCCGAATCGTTCGCCGGGCGGGGGAACCTGCGGTGGAACCTGTGACAGCGCAGTGGAGGATAACAGGATGGAGAGGACTACAAGAATGGTGAGACATTGAGAAAATTTGTGGGCCATGTACGGCGGTTTTCCTGAACGGCCGCAATTGTATGCTCATCCCCCTTCCCATTAACAACCCCCCTTTGTGGGTGGATCAGTCACACTCTCGCCGCGAAGCAGACAACTAGGCTTTTACGCCTTGTAATTCCCGGTCTCTCTTCGTGATCTGAATACCCGTCGAAAAATGTGGTCGAGGTGCCGCAGATAATATTTCGGACTGAAGCAGGCGGCAATCTCTCTCTTCGTGAGATGCTGCGTGATAAAGGGGTCTTTGCCGGCCAACTCCTGTAAGCTCCCCTCGCCTCGCAATGACGCCATGGCGTTCCGCTGAACCGCTTCGTACGACTCTTTCCGCTGCGCGCCCTTCTCGACCAAGGCCAGGAGCAGCCGCTGCGAGTAGACGAGCCCGCCGGTCATCTCGAGATTCTGCTTCATCCGCGCTGGATAGACGATGAGGCGTTTGATGAGATCCGTCAGCCTCGCCAGCATGTAATCGATCAGGATGGTGCTGTCCGGCATGATGATCCGTTCGACGGAGGAATGGCTAATGTCCCGCTCATGCCAGAGCGCGACATTCTCCATCGCCGCCAGGCTGTTGGCTCGCACCAGCCGGGCCAAGCCGCAGAGATTCTCCGAGGCGATTGGATTTCGCTTGTGCGGCATTGCCGAAGAGCCCTTCTGCCCTTCAGAAAAGTATTCTTCCACCTCCAACACCTCCGTCCGCTGGAGATGGCGGATCTCGGTGGCGAACTTTTCGATGCTCGCCGCTAGGAGCGCCAGCGCGGTGGCATAGGATGCATGGCGATCTCGTTGGACCACCTGATTGGAGACAGGATCGGGCTTTAACCCCAGCTTCGCGCAGACATATTCTTCAATCTCTGGGCCCTGATGCGCGAACGTTCCCATCGCACCGGAGAGTTTGCCGACGGCAATTTCACTACGCACCCGCCGAAACCGGTCCCGGTGGCGGCAGGCTTCTTCGTACCAGATCGCCAGCTTCACGCCGAACGAGGTGGGCTCGCCATGGATCCCGTGCGACCGTCCCACCATCACCTGGTTCTTGTACCGGAACGCTTGCCGCTTCAAGACTGCGATCAACTCCTCGAGGTCGACGAGGATCAGATCGAGCGCCTCGGTCATCTGGATTGCGAGAGCTGTGTCAACGATATCAGAGGATGTGAGCCCCATGTGTAGGAACCGATGCTCCGGTCCGACGGAATCCATGAGCGATTCGAGAAAGGCGATCACGTCGTGCTTCGTGACTTTCTCAATCTCGGCGATGCGGTCGACGTCGATCTTCGCCTTCTTGCGGATCTTCGCCGACGTCCCGCGCGGCACCTGCCCAGCCTTCTCGAACGCGGCGCAGGCTTGCAACTCCACTTCCAGCCAGATCTCGTACTTGTGCTTGAGATCCCAGATGGCTTTGATCTCAGGACGGGTGTATCGATCGATCATAAGATTTCACCATTGATACATTGAGTCATTGAGCCATTCCAGGAAGTCCGGAACGATGACTAAATCGGCAATGTATCAATCGTCAATGCGTACTGTTTCCGTCAGACGGATGATTTGATCTACCCCTTACCCCTGACGCCTCACGTATTTTTGCCTCCAATCTCGGG
>JBQTHY010000331.1:0-1972 GCA_052389395.1 Nitrospiraceae bacterium
GCTCCCCTAGGATGCTCAAACAGTCCGTCCAGCAAGGCCGCAGCGAGGTACGGGCCGAGGCGTACCCTCTGGGGTACGTTGCGGGTCTGAACGACGCGAGAACGCCGCTGGCGGGCTGTTTCAGCATCCTATTAGAGACGGCAACCGTGCTGCGTCGGTCACGCTGAGGCCGACGTTTAACCCGGGGACTGCATCGTGGCGCCACTCTTTTTTGGATATTTTTCCGGGGTCATTGCCTTGACCGCGGTCTTGGTGGTGGCGCTCAAGAACCCGATCTACAGCGCGCTCTCCCTGCTGGTCCTGTTTTTTCACGTGGCCGGGCTTTACGTAACGCTCCACGCCGAATTCCTCGCCGCAGTGCAGATCATTGTATATGCCGGCGCCATTCTGGTCCTGTATTTGTTCGTCGTCATGCTGTTGAACGTCAAGCGAGAAGACCGCTATCACGGTCAATGGAGAATTGCGGGATTTGTCTGCATCCCCTTGCTGCTCGAAACCATGGTGCTGCTCGCCGGCAGCAGCGTCGCAGGACAATCGAATCGTCCGCCACTGCCAACAGGGTTACACGTCGAAAACGGACCTACTGAGGCAGGAAATACGCTGGCCATCGGTGAGACACTTTTCTCGACCTATCTCTTCCCCTTCGAAGTCGCCTCCTTGATTCTCTTGGTGGCAATGATCGGCGCCATCATCCTTGCCAAGCGAGACATCGGCGGGAGTGAAGGGTGAAGGGTCAATGGTCTTTCGTCAATCGTCACTGGTAAAGGATGTGTTCAGAGGCGTGGAATGTGCTGATTTTGTCTTTTGAATGACCAATGACGGTTGACCAATGACTATTCCGATTTCTTACTACTTGATCTTGAGCGCGATCGTCTTTCTCACCGGTATCGTGGGCGTGCTCATCCGACGCAACATCATCGCCATCCTGCTGTCGGTGGAGCTGATGTTGAACGCGACCAACATCAACTTTGTTGCGTTTTCCGAACACCTTCAAGATCTGGCCGGCCAGGTGTTCGTCTTTTTTGCCCTGACGGTCGCGGCAGCGGAAGTCGCCGTCGGACTCGCGATCATCATCGCCTTGCACCGATCCAGATCCACCATCAATGTCGAAGAGTTCAATCTGTTGAAATGGTAGCTATACGGCGAATGGCGTATGGCGAATAGCACGGACTGTGACCGGAAGCTCGTGCCATCAGCTATCAGCCATCAGCTCCTAGAATTATGTTGTACGTACTTATTCCCCTACTCCCGCTCGCGGCCTTCCTGATTCTTGGCTTGGCCGGCTGGCGCATCAAAGACCGTGCCCACCTGGTCGCGGTCCCGGCGGTCTTGCTGTCGTTCCTGTTGTCGCTGTCGGCGTTTGCGGAGGTGGCCTCCGGCTCCGTCATCTCCGTTCCGCTCTATACTTGGATCACATCCGGAAACCTCGACATTCATATCGGGCTGTATATCGACCGGCTCACAGCAGTGATGCTTTTGTTGGTCACCATCGTGAGTTCGCTCGTGCACGTCTATACGATCGGCTACATGCACGGCGAGCCTGGCTATGCCCGCTTCTTCAGCTATGTTGCGCTGTTTACCTTCTCGATGTTGATGCTGGTGCTGGCCGACAATTTGCTCCAGCTGTTCGTCTTTTGGGAAGCTGTGGGCCTCTGTTCCTATCTCCTGATCGGGCATTGGTATGAGCGAGCCTCGGCCTGCGCGGCAGCTACGAAAGCCTTCATCGTCAATCGCGTGGGCGATTTTGGGTTCCTGCTGGGCCTCTTGCTGGTGTGGTACAGTTTTGGCTCCCTCAGCTATCACGACGTCTTTCCCGCTGCGCACGAAGCAGCCACCCGGACGATAAATGTCCTCGGTCCCTTCGGCGGAACCTGGGATCTCTCGATTCTCACGCTCATCTGCCTCTTACTGTTCATGGGGGCGATGGGCAAATCAGCGCAGGTGCCGCTCCACGTCTGGCTCCCGGATGCCA
>JBQTHY010000332.1:0-7999 GCA_052389395.1 Nitrospiraceae bacterium
TACGCCATCAATCCTGTCAATGGTGAACGACTGCCGATCTGGATCGCCGACTATGTGCTGATGAGTTACGGCACCGGCGCGATCATGGCCGTGCCGGCGCATGACGAGCGGGACTGGGCCTTTGCCCGTCAATACCATCTGCCCATTCGTGAGGTGATTGCCGGCGGGAAGATCGACGAGGCTGCGTTTACCGACATGGAACAGGGGACCGTGGTCAACTCGACAACAACCGACGGTTCACTTTCGCTCAATGGACTCAAACCTTCCGAGGCGATTCCACGAATTACCGAATGGCTTGCTAAACAGGGGAAGGGAGCCAGGACGGTCAGCTACAAGCTCAGGGATTGGCTCTTCGCCCGCCAACGCTACTGGGGTGAACCGTTTCCAATCATGTGGGTGGATGGGGAGGCCCGTCCGATTCCCGAGGAACAGTTACCGCTCACGTTGCCCGAGACGACCAATTTCAAGCCGTCAGAGAGCGGTGAAAGCCCGTTGGCGAATCTCGACGAGTGGTTGGTGACGACCGATTCAGTAACCGGCAGGCCGGCGCGGCGCGAAACGACCACCATGCCTCAGTGGGCCGGGTCCTGTTGGTACTACCTGAGATTCATCGATCCCAGTAATTCGAAGCAACTTGTCGATTCCGTTAAAGAACGCTATTGGATGCCGGTGGATCTCTACATCGGCGGCAGCGAACACGCTGTCCTGCATCTGCTCTATGCTCGATTCTGGCACAAGGTCCTCTTCGATATCGGGGTAGCGAGCACGCCCGAGCCGTTCAAGAAGTTGGTGCATCAAGGGATCGTGCTGGGGGAGGATAATCAGAAAATGTCCAAATCGCGCGGCAACGTGGTGAATCCCGACGAGATGATGGATCAGTTCGGCGCGGACGCGGTGCGCCTCTATGAAATGTTCATGGGACCCCTCGAAGCAATGAAGCCTTGGAGTACCAGGGGTGTCGAAGGCATCACCCGTTTCCTCGAGCGGGTGTGGCGCCTTATGGTCGATGGAGAAGGCAGGCTTTCGAGCGCGATCGTGTCGGCATCACCGAGTCTCGACCACCAGCGGTTACTCCACCAGACGATCAAGAAGGTAACGGAGGATATGGAAGCGCTCCGCTTCAACACAGCCATCTCTCAGATGATGGTCTTCACGAACGAGATGACGAAAGCCGAGCGACGCTCTCGGGCCGTAATCGAACCTTTTGTGTTGCTCCTCGCCCCCTTTGCGCCCCATCTCGCCGAAGAACTCTGGGCTATTCTTGGGCGGAAGCCGAGTGTCTCGCAGCAGCCCTGGCCCATCTTCGATCCGGGGCTCACCATGAGTGACCGGGTGACGATTCCGGTTCAGGTGAACGGGAAGCTGCGGAGTAAGATCGAAGTGGAACACGATGCGCCACGCGATCTTGTTGAGCGCCTTTCCCGCGAACAGATCGTCGATTGGCTGCAAGGAAAAGAGCCCAAGAAGGTGATCTACGTCGAAAAGAAGTTGATCAACTTCGTCATATGATATGCGCGATGGGCGGGAAAAGCGTGAAAGGCGAGAAGCGAGAAACAAACAAGGGTTGCTGGGCGCGCTCATATCGTTCGTTCGCTCATTATTGCCCCAATGACATCTCCGTCAGTTGCGCCTTTCGTGCAATTCTCGCGAGCCTCGCGCTGGTGTTGCTAGTCGGATGCGGCTATCAGTTTCGCGTGGAGGGTGCCGGTCCGACCATCGGTGGGGCCAAGGCCACAGCTTCGAAGGAACCACCACCGCGCCTTGTGATTCGGACGCTCGTGAACAGCAGCTTCGAACCGAATCTGGAAACGCGCTACACCAACTATCTCCGCCACGAATTCTCCTCTGGCAGCGGAGCGCAGGTCGTGCCGGATTCCGAAGCGGCCGATCTTGTGCTGACCGGCCAGATCCTCTCCGTAACCGTGCCGACGCTCAGCTTTACCCAGACGAGGACGCTCGAAAGTCGGACCGAGGTCGTGGTGCTGGTGAGAGTCGAAGAAACGAGGACGAAGAAATTGGTCTGGATGCAAACGGCTAAAGGTGCATCTGAGTTCTTTGTCACTCCCGACCTCCAGTTCAATCGTGCCCTTCAGAATCGTGCGATAGAGCAAGCGGGCCGCTACGTAGCCGCTGACCTCGCTGCACGCTTCCTGTTGCATGTCGAGTCGGGTGGCCTTACTAAAGAAGCGGCTGCGCCGGCGACGACGGCTCCGGTCGCGAAATAATGGTCCAGGACTCACTCTATGGCACCGACATTGAATTCGCTGCAACTCGATTCGGCACTGAAACAGCAGGCGCCCGGCCCTCTGTACCTCATTGTCGGGGAAGAGGACCTTCTGAGGGATACTGCGCTCGCGGCGCTGAAAACCGCGGTTCTCGGTGGCGGCGATGAGTTTAACTTCGATCTTTTCTACGGCGACGAAGCCAGCGGGGCCGACATTCTCGCTTGTGCGTCCGAAATACCAGTGTTCGCGGAACGGCGGCTGGTGGTCGTAAAAACGGCGGAGAAGCTAGCAGCCCGGGAAGGTGAAGCCTTACTCGACTATCTCAAAGAGCCGGTGGAGACGACCACTCTGGTGTTTGTGAGTCCGAAACTGGATGGCCGATTGAAATTTTCCCAGGCATTGGCTCGAACAGCCGTCACGATCAACTGTTCGCCTCTGCCCGAGGCCCAGCTAAGCCCCTGGGTTAGGCACGAAGCCCAGCGGCTGGGGATTCGCCTGGAAGAGCACGCCAATCAATTGCTCAAAGAAGTCAGTGGGGGATCACTCTATGGGGTGCGGCGAGAATTGGAGAAGTTGGCGTCCTACGTGCCGCCCGATCGGACCGTGACTGCGGCCGATGTACATGTACTCCGAGGCATCGAGCCAGGCGCATCGGTATTCGATCTGACGCTCGCGATCGCAGCAGGACATCGAGAGAAAGTTCTCTCTATCTTGGCGCGCAATCTTGAGGCAGGTGAAGCCCCCCTCCGTATCCTGGGCTCTCTCGCCTGGCAGTATCGCCGTCTGTGGAAAGCCAAAGAGCTGCTAGCCAGCGGCGCTCGGGAAGCGGAGGTTGCCAGAATGTTGCGGATGGATCCGATGAAAGTCCGGTCCTTTCTGGATCGATTTTCAGACGATCATCTCCAGGCGGCGCTGCCTCTGTTTTTCGAGGCAGATGGGCAGCTCAAGGGCGGCAGCACCGTTCATCCTAAGATCGTCATGGAGCGTATGCTGTTGCGTCTCTGCGAGTTTGTGAAACGTGCCGTGCCCGAGTCGCCTCGCCGAACGCCTACTCCGGCAGGAAGGGACCCTGCCCGAGCGGCGTCGAATGTGCGAACGATTAGGAGCGGGAACCAGACAGGGCGTTGACGTACAGCGTCAGGCGGGAAATACGACGGGACACGGTGTTGCGCTTGAAGACCCCTTTGGACACAGCCTTTCCGAGGGCAGAAACGGCTTCGCGCAAGAACGCTTTGGCGTCTTCCACCTTCTTGTCGGCCACAGCCGACTGTACTTTCTTCACCAGCGTCTTCACGCTGTTGATCGTGGCGCGGTTCCGCTCATGGCGGCGTTTCGCTTGGCGGGCTCGTCGAATCGTCGATTTGTGTGTCACAGGCATCGTTGATTCCTCCGAAAAGGGGTTGATTTCTATCATGGGGCGTCACCGATCGTCAAGCGATCAGCGTTGAAGAAGGAGGAGTTCCATGTCCAAGATTGTCGCGCGTGATCGACTGATTTTTGCGCTAGACGTCCCCTCTGTCATGGAGGCGGAGCGGCTTTTGGACCGGCTCCAGGGACATATCTCCTTCGTCAAAGTCGGGCTCGAGCTCTATACAGCGGCGGGACCTGAGATGGTCAAGCGAATCGTGGGCCGGGGAATGCGGGTGTTTCTCGACCTGAAATTTCTCGATATCGAAGAAACGGTTCGCCGCGCGACGGCACGAGTGGCTGCGATGGGGGTTGACTTCCTGACGGTTCATGCAAACCGGAAGGCCCTCAATGCGGCAGTGCAAGGACGGGAAGGATCGTCGCTCAAGCTGCTGGCGGTTACGGTGCTGACGAATTTCGATAGCCACGACCTGCGCGAAATGGGGATTCAGCGGACCGTCCAGGAACTCGTGACGGCGCGGGCGCTGCTTGCCTCAGAGGTCGGCTTCGATGGAGTGGTCGCCTCCGGCGAAGAGGCCGCCGCGGTCCGGCAGAAAGTCGGGCCACGATTCGTGATCGTGACACCAGGGGTTCGGCCTGGTGGCAAGGGAGTCGACGATCACGCCCGCTCGACAACGCCGACTCAAACGATCGTGTGCGGCGCGGATTATCTCGTAATCGGTCGGCCCATCCGCGATGCTGGTGATCCCACCGCAACCGTGGCGGAAATCGTCGCGGAAATGCAAACCGCCTTCGATACGCGCGGATAAAAAACTGTCAATCGTCAACGGTCATTCGTCATTGGTGGAAACAAATCAGTGGTCGGTAGCTCATGCATCGGTGATCATTGTTTCCTATTGACGAATGACCAATGACCCATGACCAATGACTACTCCTTCGGAGGCCGTCGGTTGCGGCAGCAATCCCCCCTTTGTTAAGATCCCCCCTCTCCGCTCGACCTTCGTGGTGGGTGTAGCTCAGCTGGTTAGAGCGCCGGATTGTGGATCCGGAGGTCGCGGGTTCGAAACCCGTCATCCACCCCATTTTTGGTCCTAAACCGTAATTCTTGGTCCAGGAGGACCCGCGCGTCTGTTCTTCCTGAACGGCCCTTCTGGGGCTCGCCTGGCGGAATCCTTCCGGATTTTCAGTGCCTGTGGTCATGGACCACAGCGACGTGGTCAGTTCCGGCTTTCCTGCCCGGCGAACCCTCGGTGGGTGCCTTGCTCCTCTCGCCTGCCGCGCTCGTTATAGCGGCACGATTTGGAGTGTGCCGGCGCTTTTTGCTTGTGCTGCTGCGGAGATAAAGGCTGCAAGCCTGTTAGCTTCAGTCTCTACGACCGGGACATCGCACACCCGAGGCTCGTCAACGTTAGACGGTTTTAACGGTCTGTTAACACGGGGTTAATCTCACGATGTTACGTTGACTATCGTGCGCTGCTGGCTACATTGTCGTCATTCGCATCAGCAGGAGGTGGGCGCCATGACTTGTCAAAAATGCAAAGGGCTGATGATCGAGGAACGGAGACCGGAACTGTCGCCCGACACGATCGTCCATCGTTGTATTAATTGTGGTTTACTGCTTGATCCGCTCATCCAACAGAATCGCAGCAACCGTGTAAGGGAGAAAGGATCATTGCTCCAGGCGGCCTAGCGACTCACTGTAGATGATTGGGGCCCCCTCCGCTCGTTGCGGATGACTTGCCGTATGAGCGGAGCGGGCTGGTGTGGATATCGCGTGCGTGGTCAGTTTGAAAACTCTGCCCAGAGAAAAGTATGGTCGGATGGGTCATACGCGCGCCGCGGCTCGATGTCCACGTCAACCCTCACACATTTCCCTGCCAGCGGCGCCGTCGCCAGAATATGGTCGATGCGCCAGCCTTTGTTCGCTTCCAGCGAACCAGGCGCCCGGTAATCCCAGAACGTATACTGTTGACGCGTCGGATAGAGCTTCACGAACACATCCTGAAACCCCCACGCGACCGTCTTCTCGTAGGCTTTGCGGGCATCCTCGTGATAGCAGACGTGCTTCAAGTGTTTCTCGGGACTATGCACGTCCATCGGTCGCGGCGCCACATTCATATCCCCACACCAAATTGCCGGAGCCTGCTGTGAGAGGTGCTTCTCGAAGTACTTCCGCAGCCGGTCGAACCAGCCTAATTTGTAGGCGTACTTCGGCGAATCGATTTCATAGCCTTGCGGCACATAGGTATTCACGATGGGGATTCTGTCAATGACGACCCTGAGCAGGCGAGCGTCGTCCGGATCGCCTCCGTCGTCGAATCCATAGAACACTGCTTCAGGTTTCTTTCGGCTGAGGATCGCCACGCCGTTGTACGACTTCATCCCGCGGAACGTGATCTCGTATCCGGAGGGTGCCAAAGCCAGCAGGGGAAACTCGATATCCTGCACCTTGGTTTCCTGGAGACAGAGAACATCTGGCTTCTGACGATCGAGCCACTCCAGCACGATAGGCAGGCGCTTGCGCAGGGAATTGACGTTGAACGTCGCGATTTTCATGCAAATGAGTGCAGAAATTCAGGCCGTCGCATCCTAGCAAAAGCGAGGTACAGCAACAAGCATTGGAAGAAGCACTCTCTCGGCTCTTTGAGATCCGGGAATGAATGAATCCATCTCAGGGGGCGAGGCCGTGTATACACGTCCTCTTGGGATGTGGATCTCGCCACCCGCCGAAGGCCCTTCAGTTTGCTACCATTTGCAGTCCCGGAACCTTTAAGGCGCGGACGGCGTCCTGAATAACCTCAATCAATTGGGGGCGCGTGAAGCCGCGTCGCCAGGCGAGGCCAATGCGCCGCTCAGGAACTGGTTTCATAAACGTGAGCGTGACCAAACGCTTATTGTCATACCGCTTCGTAAGGGCACTGCAGGGCAACACCGTGATGCCGAGCCCCGAAGCCACCATCTGTCGAATGGTTTCCAGGGAGTTTCCCTGCCAGCCCTCGGCATCAGACCGGCTGAGTTCAGGGCAAGCGTCTAATACTTGCTGCCGGAAACAATGGCCTGCATGCGGCAGGAGCACCTTCTGCGATCCCAGGTGCCGGGAATCGATCAGCCTCTTTTTCTGCCAGGGGTGTCCGACTGGGACCAACGCTTTAAACGGTTCCGCATACAAGGCTTGGGTCATGATCGCAGGCTCGTCGAAGGGCAGGGCAATCATGATCACATCCAATTTGCCGTTTTTCAGCATCCCGGCCAGATTGAGCGTGAGATTTTCTTCCAGTTCCAGCGGCATCTTTGGGGCGCGCGTGCTCAACAACGGAACCAAATCCGTGAGGATGTAGGGCCCAACGGTGGCGATGACACCAAACCGGAGCGGTCCCGTCAGCTGATCCTTCCTCTGAGCCGCAAGGACTTTGATTTGATCGGCCTCTTCCAATACACGCTGTGCCTGATGGACAATCTGTTCACCCAACGGGGTGAGCGCAATCCGATTCTTCCTCCGTTCAAAGATGGTGGTGCCCAATTCCTCTTCCAGTTTCTGAATAGCCAAGCTGAGCGCAGGCTGCGAAATACAGCAGCGCTCAGAAGCGCGCCCGAAGTGGCGCTCTTGTGCCACGGCGACAATGTAGCGAAGTTCGGTCAACGTCATGCGGGCTCGGCGTTCTATCCATAAGCATTATAAATCATGGACTCATCTATTATCAATTTGACTTACTGATGTCTTGTCGCCTAGACTGCGCACCTAGAAATAGATGAGCGCTGAACCCCCATCTTGAGAAAGGAGGATGCGATGACACGAATCAAGAAATCGGGGGCGGTGATGCTGACAGGGGTGCTCATACTGGGAGTCGCCGTCGCCCTGCCACTGCTACCGGTCTTTGGTGAAAGCAACGAAGAACTTGATGCGATGCGCGCGCTGAAAGAACTCGGACGGCCGCTTCTCCTTGCCGAAAGTGGGACGGCCGCAGCCACTGCCACAGGCGAGGGATATCAGTTACCACAGCTCCAGGGGCTGGAAGATCCGAACACGTTTGTCCCGGCCGACAATCCCCTGACCGCGGAGAAAGTCGAGCTGGGGCGGCTGCTGGTGTTCGATAAGCGACTGTCGAAGAACAACACGATCGCCTGCATGAGCTGCCATTTGCCGGAGAAGGGCTTCACGGACGGCATGCCGGTCGCGACTGGGATTAACGGCCTCAAAGGCGGCCGCAGCGCGCCCGCAAACATCAACCGCGTCTACAGCCAGGGGCAGTTTTGGGATGGCCGGGCCGAGACGCTCGAAGCTCAGTCCATCGGGCCGTTCATCAACCCGATCGAGCATGGGTTCGCCACCCATGACGAGATGGTCGCCAAGATGCGACAGATTCCGGGTTACCGGAAGCTCTTTCGAGACGTGTTCGGCAGCGAGA
>JBQTHY010000333.1:0-14239 GCA_052389395.1 Nitrospiraceae bacterium
CCGCTCAGACATGGGCTGAGTGTGGGATCGCCATGGCCACCACCTCCAAGAGCGTCATGGATTCGCATCCCTTGCGAACCCACGCGATTGCTCCCTGCTTAACCGCCTGCTCATGCACCAGATCGCCCTGTTCTCCGGAGAGGACCACGACAGGGGTTCCAGGCCACCTCAGGCGGCTGAGGGACAAGAATTCGATTCCGTCCATCCCCGGCATCTGGTAGTCGGTCAGCACCAGGTCAACTGGATGCTGCTCCATTTGCTCCAACGCTTCCAACCCATTCTCAGCCTCGTACACCCTGTACCCGGCGCAGATAAGCTGAATGGACAGCCTGTCCCGTAATGCACGATCATGTGCCACGACCAATACTCTTTTGTTGGTCCGTTCCATCATGTCCATTATGCTCTCATCCCCCTTCCCCCCACCCCCGGGAGGAACAACGTGAGCTGGGCCCAACAGCTCGGTGTTTTCTCCGGCATGGATCTGTCGTTCCGCGTCCGTCCTCTTCTTTAGCGACAGAGCGATCGCAGATCCGCTTCAAGCGAGCGCCGCAGGCTCCAGACAGTCAGGTTCTGCTCCGTTGCAGATGGCAGAAGAGAGGTCCTACCGCACCACCTGCATCCCTGCCTCGCGACATCTTGGAATAATCCTCGCCGTCTTTCGTACCGACGCTATCCTTTCAGGCACGAGAAGGATGAAGAAGAAGAGAGCAAAGGATAGACCAGAGCGATTGGGAGGGGCCCTATCGGCTGAGTTTCCCCAGACAATCAACTCGATAGGCGATAGACGAACGGCTTCACAAGCACGTGAAACACGTCTGTTCGTGGAAACAAGCTGTCGCAAAGGTGGGAGGAGGTCAGCGGGAATGTATGGTGACAGGCGGACTTCCGACCATTGGAGACAAGATGTCTCTCGTAGGAACGGGTTGATCGTTGATCAGATTAGTCTTGACCGTATTTGCGGAGTTTGCGGAGAAGCGTCTTCCGGTGGATGCCAAGGATTGCAGCTACCTGGCCATGGTCGTGATGATGCGCCTCCAGTACGCGCAGAACGTAATCCTTTTCCATGTCTGCCAGAGTGGCCCACCCGCGCGCCTGCGCACTGTCTTGAACCGTCGCCGTTCGGATCGTCTCAGGGAGGTCCTCCGGAGTGATGATGGGATCAGGGGTGAGGGCGATGGCCCGTTCGATCACGTGTTCGAGTTCGCGCACGTTGCCAGGCCAGGCATAGTGTGTCAGCAACGACATGGCCTCCGGCGAGAGGCCCATCACCGGTTTCTCTTTGCTACGACCGTATTTGCCGACAAAATATTGGCTCAGAAGGGGAATGTCTTCGACTCGATCCCTCAAAGGCGGGAGCACGATGGTCACGACTTCCAGCCGATAATAGAGGTCTTCCCGAAATGTACTGGCCTCGACGAGCGGCTTCAAATCTTTCTTCGACGCGGCAATGAATCTCACGTTAATCGCACGAGGCGCCTCGCTCCCGACGCGCCGGATCTCCCGTTCCTGTAACGAACGGAGCAACTTGCTCTGCATCAGGAGTGAGAGATCCGAAATCTCATCCAGAAAACAGGTGCCCAGGTGTGCCTGTTCCAACAGTCCCTTCTTGCTCGCGACGGCTCCGGTAAAGGCGCCGCGTTCATGTCCAAAGAGTTCAGATTCAATAAGCGTTTCGGCCAACGAACCTGTATCGATCGCCACGAACGGACCAGTACTCCTCGCGCTGTTGGCATGAATGGCGCGTGCGATCAACTCCTTGCCTGTTCCACTTTCTCCCTGAATCAACACAGTACTGTCGCTCTCCGCGACTCGCGCGACCAATTTATACACCGCCACCATTCCAGGGCTGCTGCCCACCAGGTTGTCGAATCGGTACCGTTCCCGCAACTGATCGCGCAACGCGCGATTCTCTCGCACCAGTTTCTTATGTTCGAGCGCCCGTCGAACCACCAATCGAATGTCGTCCACCATGAACGGCTTGCTGAGATAATCGAAGGCTCCGGTCTTGATGGCATCCACCGCGGTCTTGAGAGAACCGTAGGCGGTCAAGAGGATTACCATGATATCCGGAGTCTTCTCGCGCACCGCCGCCAATAGGGCAAGTCCATCCATCCGAGGCATTTGAATGTCCGTGATGACCAGGTCTGGTTGCCACTCGTTCAGCCGCCGTAGCGCCGCCTCCGCGTCCTCGAGGGTCTCGACCTGATACCCCTCCTTGGTAACGACCTCGCGCAGCAAGGCCAGTGTCTCAGGGTCATCGTCCACGATCATCACGCGAGATTGTCGTAACATCAGCACGATTCTCCGCCGCTTGGGAGCACAATCGTAAAGTGCGAGCCTTTCCCTGGCTCACTCTCGGCTTCAATGTATCCCTCATGCGCCCGCACCGTTTCCAGCGCGATCGCCAGCCCTAGGCCAGTGCCGCGTCCGGCCTTCTTCGTCGTAAAAAACGGCTGAAAGATCTGGGCGAGCTGTTCGGCATCTATGCCGCAGCCTGTATCGATGAATTCCACCGCGAGGAGCGTGCGATGGTCAGGCTGTTTTGGGACATGGGGAGAGACCCTCACAACCAGACTCCCTCCGGCCGGCATCGCGTCGAGCGCATTCTCGATCATACTATTGAACACCTCCTGAAGTTGTTGAGCATCGCCCTCTACTTTCCTCGCCTGATGGTTCCATTCGGTGACCAGCACAACCTGCCGGCGCTCGAATTCCGGTTGGAAGAGCGCGAGGCATTCCGCGACACAGGCGTTCAGATCTAGTACAGACCGAACCGGTTCAGGTCTCCTGGCATACGACAGCATGTCTTGAATGATTTTCGAGGTCCGTTCGATCTGCGCCTCTACCGTTTGCAACCGTCGCCGGGATTCCGCGTTCAAATTCGAATCCTCAGCCATGAGCTGGATATGGCCCGACAACGCCGTCAAGGGAGTGCCGATCTTATGGGCCACGGTCGCCGCCATCTGCCCGATGGCTGATAGGCGCTGCGCGCGCGCGGCATCGCGTTGCGCAGCCGAGAGCAGCTCGTTCGTGCGGACGAGCGCCCGATTTTTCTCCAGCACTTCGGCCGTCGCCTCGTTGACTTTCATCTGAAGCGTGTCGTTCATGGTCCGCAGGGATTCCGTCAATTTCGCGTTATCATCGGTCGTTTCCCGAATCTTCTTGACCATCTCGTTGAATCTGTCGGCGAGTTCTCCTAGCTCATCCTGGTCTTCGACCGGAACCGACGCAGTCATGGTTCCTCTTGAGACCGCCTCGATTGCGGAAAGCACTTGTTTCACAGGACGATGGACTTTGAGATACAGAAACAGGTTGATGACAACTACGATCGCCACCCATGTCAGCAGCCGTCTTACTCTGGAGACGTGTTGCACGGCGTCCAAGGCTTCATCCATTTGCAGGGTGGAAAACTCAGCGTAAGTCGCTCCGACCACGACATTCTTCAACATAATCGGGGCGGCTAGGAAGACGCGATGGGTGTTCGATCGATCCGCATAATCGATCAGAGGCCCCCCCTCCTCGCGCAACCGCTGAACAAGATGGGGAGGTTCCGGTTGATCAGCTAATGACGTGAAACCAGCATTCGTGATCCGACTTGGGTTGGCTCCGGGTTCGGTCGGGAACTCGTACATCACGATGTAGAGCAGATCCGGCAGACTGGCATAGAGCTCATCCAGTTCTCTCGTTCGCGCCTTCCGATTCAACAGATCGTTCAGACTGGTCACGTTCTTCCCGACGGATCGTCCGACAGCCATCGCGATGTTCCGGATATTGTCTTCTATCGTTTGTTGCACCAAGCGGGCCTCAAGCCATTCGGTTAACCCTGCGGAGACGGCAGTGATGAGCACAATGATGGTCGTGATCTTGATCGCAAGACTCAGTCGGTGCCACCAGCTCAACATGGTTCCATGGTAGCTCCTCCTGTGTCCTTGTTCAATCCGATGTCGAAACAAGATGTCTGTCGAGGAATGAGTTGTCTCTTATCTCTCTATACGGTCCCCGTGCTGTTCCGCAGTTCTTCTGCAACATCATCGGATAAAACATCAAATCTTCTCTAGTGTTACTGCAACAGAATGCTCGGGGGGGGCTTAGGCATCCGGCTTGCTCATCTCCACGACAGGATCAGTCGCACATCTAAGGATGACGATACGTGACCGCCCCAATTCTTCTTGTCGAAGACAATGTCGTGTTGGGGACTGTCCTAGAAGAAGTGTTACGACGCAGCGGGCATGAGGTGATCCTTGTGGGCACATTGAAGGACGAAGTTGAGCGCGTTCGAACTCATCCGGTGAGCGCTGTGATTCTGGATCTGGATATTGATATGACTTCTGTAGAAAAAGAGCTGACTCGGCTCACGTTACTCGGCTCCTATTGCAAGTTTCTGCCGATCGTCTTGATGGGTGTCCAGGTACCGCAAGAACTGCCCCACGGTCTGCGCTCTCCTTTCGGTGGGCAGCAGGCCAAGCATATCGCCTGGTTGCAGAAGCCATTTCGGAATGAAGAATTGCTCGCTGCCGTTCAACAGGCGCAAGGGAGGAGTTCATCGCAACCGACTCTCCGCATGTGAACCGTGATGGGTTGTGTTGTGAGGAGACAACGACAAAACGGGAGAAAGGGTTAAAGCTCCCCGGGTGAGAGACATCGGAGGAATGCCGATACCATACCTTCCCTGCCGTTGACCCAGCCATTTCCCCTAGTTGAGGAAGGAGCCTTAGGCAATGATCAATCCGTTGCAAATCGTTGGAGATCAGAAAGAAACGCTCGACCAGATCAAAGCGGAGTGGCTGGGTGCGGAAGCATACGTGTCCCTTTCTCCGCGTCAGTTACCTGGAAAGCGGTTCAGGTTCTGGAACCGGCCGTCCCCAATCGTGGCATTACTCTTCTCATTCTTGTCTGGGCTTGCCATGGGCGGATACCTCGCTCTTTTCGCTAATGGCCGGAATGGCGGCCGGCAGTCTCATGTCGGACGTGGCGAACGACGTGAAACCTTCAGAGTTGCAAGGGAGGTGGCACCATGTCTGGATCAACTGGTTGCCTGATCGTTCTGCTATTCAGTTTAAGCTTAAGTCTCGTTGTTCCCGGCGTGATGGCCCAGGTTGAGATGTCTTCTCAAACGATTAAGGGTGATCTGTTGTCCATCAAGGGTGACATCTATGTCGTCAAAGACATCTCCGGAAGGCTTGTGTTCCTTCGCATCGATAAGAACACCAAGAGAAAGTGCCTGTTGATTCCAGGCGAAAAGATCGAAGCTGATGTGATTCCTGGCGAACGAGTTGTCGCATTGCGACCAGCTCAATAACAAGACCGTTTGCCGACTTTTCTTCATGAAAGGAGCAGGGAGATGAGGATTGCACAGGTGTCGCCCTTGTGGGAGAGCGTTCCGCCGAAACTTTATGGAGGAACGGAACGGATCGTGTCCTATCTGACCGAGGAACTTGTTCGGCTCGGTCACGATATAACTTTGTTCGCCAGCGGAGATTCGGTGACCACTGCCCGTCTCGAACCGATCTCCGATCGCGCGCTTCGACTGAACAAGGGTATCTTCAATCGCGACGCTCCCATGACGATGTTGATGGAGCAGGCGCTGGGAAAACCCGGCGAGTTCGACATCATTCAGTCTCATCTCGATTTCATGGGATTCCCTCTCGCCCGGCGCAACCCGACGCCGGTGGTAACCACTATGCACGGACGGCTCGACCTGCCCGAGCTGCAGCCGGTTTTTCGCGAATACGCCGAGATGCCGTTGGTATCGATCTCCGATGCTCAACGCCGGCCGTTGGTCTGGGCTAATTGGCAGGCCACGGTCTATCACGGCCTACCACGCGATCTCTATATCTTCCATCCGAATTCCGGAGGGTACCTGGCATTCTTGGGACGCATCGCTCCCGAGAAGCGGCCGGATCACGCGATCGAGATCGCCAAGCGAGTCGGGATCCCCTTGCGGATTGCAGCGAAGGTCGATCCGATGGATCAGGAATACTTTCACACCGAAATCGAGCCGCTGCTGTCCCATCCGTTGGTCGAGTACCTCGGTGAGGTCACGGACACTGAGAAGGACGCGTTTCTGGGTAATGCCACAGCCTTGGTCTGTCCTTACGACTGGCCGGAACCTTTCGGTCTGGTACTGATTGAAGCCCTGGCCTGCGGGACACCAGTCCTCGCCTATCGGCGCGGGTCCATTCCTGAAATCATCGAAGACGGAATCACGGGGTTCGTGTGTGAAGGACTCGACGGCATGACAGCAGCCATCCAATGTATCCCTGAGATCGACCGCCGCCGATGTCGGCAGGTGTTTGAACAGCGGTTCAGCGTGGAGCGAATGGCGCAAGACTATCTCCGGGTGTATGAGCAGTTGCTCGCTAATACTTGCGAAAAGGAGGCAGAGGCCATGAGTTTGGCCTCTTGGCCTCTTCTGCCGGCCAGTGCGTAACGTGAATCAGTCGCTGGTGGATGAGGACAGGAAGAAGGCTTTCTTCAGCTCCAGAAGGAGGTCACTATGAAGTTGGTCAAGCCATCCAGTCTTATCATGGCAATTGTCAGTGTCGGGCTTGTAGCGGTTCTGGGAACTCGGGTAGAAGCGCTGTCGTCTTCAGAATCCTCACCTTCGAAAATTGTGACAGGTGAAGTGTCTCAGGTCGCAGGGGAGTTCCAAATGGCAAAAACTCCCCAAGGGGAGGACACGCTCGATATCGTGGACAAGTCCTATGTCATCACAGATGAAGCGGGCAGAAAGATGCGCCTCATGCTCGACAACAATACGAAAGTCGAGCAAAGGGTCAACCCGGGGGACAGGATCGAGGCCAAGATCTCATCCGAAGGCCATACACTCTCGATCACGCGGCTCGGACAATAACCCGCGGGGTCACCTAGGGAGAATGAGATCATGCCCATTCAGACATGTCAGCATCTTGAACCGACAGTCTGACCGGAACGATGCTGGCGCCTCATGCTCGACGCCTTGGTACAGCCGTGGGGGAAAGACCGCATGGTGGTGCATGGCAACTTTGGGTCTACTGCTCTTACCGGCTCAATCAAAGGCGCGAGCATCAGTAGCGGAAGCGTAGGAGAGATTGCTCGTGGCTGGCAACGACAATAGGGACAATATGAGCGAAGGTCGATCAGGTTTAGGATGGGAATTGCTGACGTCGAGGAATTTCGGCCTTCTCTTTTGCGGTCAGGCCGTTTCCCAGGTCGGTGACAGCATGAACAGGGTGGCGCTGCTGTGGTTCGTGTATGGACTCACCGGGTCGGCCTTCAAGATGACGGTGATCGGATTGCTCCAAACAATTCCACCGCTGGCCTTCGGTCCGCTTATCGGTGTCTACCTCGACCGGATGAGGAAGAAGGCGGTCATGATTTGGGTCGACCTCATTCGCGCGGTCTTGGTCATGCTCATTCCTATCCTCTATGCCATGGAAGAGCTGACGCTCGAACGACTTTACGTGCTGGTATTCGTGACGTCGATTATGTCCACGATCTTTGGGCCGGCGCTGTCTTCGGCGGTCCCGCTCATCGTGCCGCGTCATCAACTCACCGGTGCCAATGCACTGATTCAAAGTACAGCCAATCTCGGCCTCCTAATCGGTCCTGCGGTCAGCGGTGTGGGTATTGGCATGATCGGGGCTCATAATGTCCTCTTTCTCCATGCGGTCACATTCGTGATCTCGGCGTTGTTCCTCATGCCGATCCGGTTGCGTGAGAATCAGCCCGTTGATGTCCTACCGACTGATCGAGCAAGCTTTTTCCAGGATCTCTCTGTCGGATTCCGATTTGTCTTTGTCCAACATCGGACCGTGTTACTTCTGATGCTCACCGCAGCCCTCTACAGTTTGGGCGCCAGCGCCTTCGTGTTCTTGCTGCCAGTGTTTGCGACCCAACTCCTCGACGCAAGCCCCATGGAACTTGGGTGGCTCTGGTCATCGCTCGGAGTGGGCATGTTGGGCGCATCCGCATGGCTGGCTTGGGTGAATCAAGGAGACATTCGAAACCGATTGCGGCTGATCTCCACTGCTTTGGCCGTCGGCGCTGTCGCGGTGTGTGCACTCGCAATGCTGGAAGCCCCTGTCATGGCAGCCGTCCTCCTTGTCGTGTTCGGCGGCAGTACCGCCGTATTCACGCCGGTGGTGTGGGCCATGTTGCAAGAGTTGACGCCTGAGCACCTGCTGGGTCGGGTCTTTACGACATTCAGCACCGGCGCCATGGCTTCAGCCATGGCCGGGATGGCCGGGTTTGGTTGGGCCACAGATGTAATCGGTCCGACAGTGAGCCTCGTGGGGATCGGGATGGTCCTGTTGGGCACGGCGACCGTGGCAGCTGTCTTCGGTCGACGACACCTTCACACTGAAACGATGGCGCCAGACCTTATGGCAGCGTAAATAAGACGGTTCCATCCTGTTTCATTGCCGAGGCTGATCTCGATGGACACAGATGAGAGGGATGCGAAACGGCTCGATCTCTGGCTCAACGGGGAAGGACAGGGTCGTCTGCCCCGGGCACTCTGCGTCTGTGCTCTGCTCGCAAGCCTGTTGGCGAGACCGCTGTTCGCAGAGGATATTCGGTCTTCGGCTGCTCCACCCCCATCGTCCGTCGAGCAAGGAAAAGCACTAGAGTCCAAGCCTCCCGTCAAGAAAACCGTGTCCTCCCTGATTCTGACGGTGAAACTCGCCTTGCTGGCAGATCCCCGGCTGTTTCCCTATGAGATCGAGGTGGAGGCCACATCGAACGACGTCACGCTCTCAGGCAAAGTGTCTACCGAGACGGAGAAGACCGCCGCGGAGAAAATTACAAGCGCGGTGCCGACCGTGAAGTCTGTCACCAACAAGCTGGAAGTGAACAAAGAACTGTCCGAGGTATTGGCGCATAAACAAGACGACTTCATCACCCACCATGTGAAGGAACGATTCGCCAAAAGTGCCACCGTGACAGCAGCCAACTTCGATGTGAGGACGGAGCAGGGAGTGGTCTCGCTCAGTGGCACCGTGAGATTCCAAGTCATCGTGTTGGAAGCAGCTGAAGCAGCCAGGCATGTTCCGGGAGTGAAAGCCGTGAAGACGGACAAGGTCAGGATTGAGAGCGAGGGATGAAACCTTGGCTCATTCTTACACCGAGTCTCACCGCTGCGCGCAACGCCGCACACGACAAGGCTCTCGTCATGGTCCGGCGCCGCCTCCTCTTCACCAGAGACTTTGGATTGATCTGGCTCAGTCAGCTGGTATCCCAAGTCGGCGACGGCGTCTCGAACCTCGCCCTTCTGTGGTTCGTGTATTCTATCACCGGCTCGCCGGTAAAAACGACTGTCATCGGACTCCTGCATACGATTCCACCCATCGTGCTCGGTCCCTTCATCGGCGTCTATGTGGACCGGTTGCCGAAAAAACTCTTTCTCATCGGATCGAACGTGTTGCGGGCGGTGCTGATCGGCATCATTCCATGTGCCATTTCAACCGGTAACTTCACGGTCGAATTGCTATACGCGCTGGTCCTTCTCGATGCCCTGGCCATGGCCATGTTCAATCCGGCACTGACCTCATCGGTGCCTTTGATCGTGCCACGCGCGCAATTCACGGCGGCCAATGCGCTCATCCAGAGCACGACCAGCTTGGGCATTATTCTCGGCCCGGGGGTGAGCGGGATGGGTATTGCCCTGTTCGGTTCCCAGGAAGTCTTATGCCTGAACGCGGTGACTTACCTCGTGTCGGCCCTCTGCCTTGCGATGGTGCGGCTGCGAACGCTGCATACGCCAGGAGAACAGGAGACAACTGGCAGATCGGTGCTGAGCGATCTCATGGAAGGGCTAGTCTTTGTCGTTGTCAAACAACCTGTGATCTCGCTGTTGGTCGCGACCGCAGGGTGTTACGGATTCGGCGCTAGCGCCCTGACAACGCTGTTTCCTGTCTTCGCCAGGAAGATGCTGGGTTTGGGACCGATCGAGGTGGGGTATCTGTGGTCTGCCCTGGGAGTGGGGTTGCTGCTCATGTCAATCATACTGCTGCGGTTCACCGAGTGGAACCTGACGGACCGCACCAAGATTATAGCGGGTGCGAGCGCGGCAAGTGCGTTCGCAATCGGAGCCCTCGTCTGGACGAGGGACCTCTTTCTGATTAGTCTTCTCATGATGGTGATTGGAGGAGGCATGGGAGCTTTCACCCCGATCGCCTGGGCTGTCATGCAAGAACTGACGCCTCGAATGATGGTGGGACGTGTTTTAGGCCTCTATAGCTCAGGCGCGATGACGGCTGCCATCGTCGGCATCAGCACGTTCGGCTGGATTACAGAACGTTTTGGTGAGTCGACAGGAGTGGCGGGTATCGCGGCGATCTTTCTCCTTACCGCCTCTCTAGGAGGCTGGCTGAGCCGGTCAATCCGAGACCGATGAGAGGAGCCCGTGAAAGCCATTAATCGTCAAAATGATCAATGTTACATCGTCGCCTGCTCCTCGACGACCGATGATCACTTCGAGGTCTTGAAACAGGGCGACACATTCGGTGTGTTCGATCGATACGGCGATATCCATTCATTCAGCCCTGGACCCCAAGGTCTGTACCACGAAGGAACCAGATTTTTGTCCCGCTTTGAGCTGACCATCAATGGAGAGCGGCCATTGCTCCTTAGCTCGACGGTCAAGGAAGACAACGCGCTGCTCAGTGTTGATCTGACGAATCCCGACACAACCCACGACGGACAGACGGCCATCGCACGCGGTGTGCTGCATTTGTCTCGCACTCGATTCCTATGGCAAGGACTCTGTTTCGAGCGTCTCCGACTCCACAACTATAGCCTCTATCCCATTCCGGTCCGATTGTCCATCACACTTGACGCGGATTTCGCCGACCTCTTCGAAGTTCGCGGGAAGAAGCGCGATCGGCGAGGCCGGCGGTTGGACACTCTCGCAACCAAGGAGGAAGTGTCACTGGGATATGAGGGGCTGGATGGTGTGGTCCGGCGGGTCACGGTCCGATGTACCCCGACACCCACCACCATCGGCCCCGACGAGATTCACTGCGACACGCTTCTGCACGCACAAGCCGCAGTCCAGTGGGATCTCACGATCTCCTGTGAGGTCGAGGGTCGAAGCACGTGTAATCTCCTCCCGTACGATCACGCGCGTGTCGAAGCAGAGCGGGCGCTCCACTCAGCCAAAGCGGGCGATTGTCTTATCGTGACGTCGAATGAGCAATTTAACGATTGGCTGAATCGCTCGCTTGCCGACCTCCATATGATGATCTCGAATACGTCCGAAGGTCCCTACCCCTACGCCGGCGTCCCATGGTTCTGCACCCCCTTCGGACGTGACGGCCTCATCACAGCGCTCGCATTTCTGTGGGTCAATCCTAACATCGCCCGGGGCGTGTTGACCTATCTTGCGACACACCAGGCGCGGGAAGTTGTGCCGGAACGGGATGCAGAGGTCGGCAAGATTCTGCATGAAACACGCAAGGGGGAAATGGCGAACCTCAACGAGATCCCCTTCGGCCTCTACTATGGCAGCATCGACGCAACGCCGCTCTTCATCATGTTGGCCGGGGCGTACTATGAACGGACAGGTGATCGGGCGTTCTTGAAACAAATCTGGCCGAATATTGTCCTAGCTTTGGAGTGGATCGATGGTGCGGGAGATCTCGATGGCGATGGCTTCGTGGAGTACAGCCGGCGATCGAAAGACGGACTCATCCATCAAGGATGGAAGGATTCGCAGGATGCCGTGTTTCACGCGGATGGCAGTCCGGCGGAAGGGCCCATCGCACTCTGCGAAGTGCAAGGCTATGTGTTTGCTGCTAAGCGGTGTGCGGCTCGATTGGCCCTGAGGATGGGCCACCCGGAGCACGCGAGGCGTCTCTTCATGGAGGCGAATAAACTACGCACTCGGTTCGAGCGAAGCTACTGGTGTCAAGATCTCTCGTCCTACGCCTTAGCCCTGGACGGATTGAAGCGGCCCTGTCGAGTTAGAACGTCGAATGCCGGTCATTGTCTCTGGACAGGCATCGCGGGCCAGAAGCATGGCAAAAAGACGGCTAGGACATTAATGGGCGAAGAGTTCTTCAACGGCTGGGGCGTTCGAACTGTGGCCGCCTCTGAGGTCCGCTACAACCCGATGGCCTATCACAATGGGTCCGTCTGGCCGCATGACAATGCCGTGGTCGCAGCCGGGATGGCTTCCTACGGATTCAAACAAGGCGTCTTGAGCATTCTCGGCGGCCTCTTCGACGCCAGCCTGTTTCTCGACCTGCACCGCCTCCCTGAACTATTATGTGGATTCTCGCGCCGGCCCGGGGAGAGTCCGACCCTTCACCCGGTCGCTTGTAGCCCTCAGACATGGTCCTCGGCCGCCGTGTTCTTGTTGCTCCAATCCTGTCTCGGTCTGCGGATCGAAGCCCCGCGGGCTCGCCTTTCATTTTCTCAGCCGGTCTTACCGCCGTTCCTGGAGTCTATTGAAATCAAGAATCTCCAGATTGGGCACGCGGCCGTCGACCTCTCACTCGAACGCCACGCGAAGGATGTCGGTATCAACGTGCTGCGGCGAGAAGGGCGGGTCAAGATCGTGGTAATGAAGTAACGGGGAGCAAGGCCTTTTTTCAAATCTCATGACCAGGAATACATCGAGACAACTTGTCCCTGACGGATAAGATGCTCCTTCCAAACCCAATCGCCTTGCGTGATCACAACTTGCGTGGAGTCCCACATTCTCTTTCGTCCAACGAGTCTGCTTGCACATCGATGTCCAAAATCGATTATCAGACCCGCGGCGATGGAGCTATAAGCCTTTATCCATTGTAATCATTGAGACTTATCCGCAGCGGACGTTTTGATCTGGTGCAATGGCCTCAGCCTTGCAAGTTATCATGGCATCACGTGTGTGGAGAGGATGCTGCTGAAGAACCCCTTCAACATTGATGTTTAGAAAGAGAGGCTCAATGAAAGAGATAAATCATAGCCAGTTAGTGACGCCTCCCGATGGGCAGAGGAACCGGAATATCGGAACAATGCCAGTCCTGCGCGAGCTGGGAGGTCCCATGTGCGCCCGCTGCGGGAGCCCACGTTACTTCCTAGTCTTGCGCTCGACTGCAAACGGACAGAGCGGAATGCTAACAGCTCGGTGCAGTCGTTGCCGTGAACCTAGAGAGCTGATACCAGGGGATATCGAACGGGAGTGCCGTTCCTGAATTGAGGAATCACTGACAGAGAGAAATAGGAGGGTTGCGCCATGACCAATGGGACAGGAGACGCAGTGACGAACATAACCACGTTCTTCGTCGGTTTCGTGGCGGGAATCGGCACCGGTTTGTTATTGGCGCCGCAATCAGGCGCTCGCACGCGACGTCAACTTCACAATTTGGCCGAAGATCTGGAGGAACGTACCAGTAGCATACTGGCTGACGCCAAGGGATCAATCGGCAAGGCTATTGAGCAAGGCAAGCGTCTGGTTGGTTAAGCAATCGCTCGTTTGTCGTCTCTGACATCGCAGGTGCGATTGGTTGGACTGGCTACCATTCCACAGAGACTAGCTGAAGAAGCGTCAGGGAGCCACGCATGTTCGGCTCATTTGCATGGATGGAGCTGCTGCTAATCTAGATCAACGTCTTGATCGTTTTCAGGGCAGGCCAGATACCTCAATTGGGCGAGGGGATCGACAAAGCAATTAAAGGGTTCGAGCAAAACGGGAGGAGCTAGGGCTTCGTGAGCAAGGAACTTGCGAAAAACGCCGAAATACGCAGGGAGGAACTTCGGGTGTCTGATTTTCATCAAAATGGGGTCGTCACGGTTCTCCACCGCCTTGGTCGGCCAAATCTTGAACAGCTGGAAGCAGAACTCGAACGACATGCCAGCTCGAACCCGATCGCGCTGGTCTTGCCCTCGCTTTATTCGGAACTCAGCAGACCTGCGCTGAAGGTCATCGTCGACACCCTTCGGCAAATCCGGTACCTGAATGAAATCGTGATTTCGCTCGATCGGGCGTCCGCGTTGGACTTTCGCCGGGCCAGAGAATACTTCTCCGTGTTGCCCCAGCGGACGCGGATCATCTGGAACGACGGCGTCCGTATCCAACAGATACTGGAACTGTTGACCTCAAACGCCATCGATATCGGACTGTCAGGCAAAGGACGCGGTTGTTGGACAGCCTTTGGCTATGTGCTGGCGCGCCACCAAAGCAAGGTGATCGCCCTTCACGATTGCGACATCGTGAGCTATGATCGGCAATACCTGGCCCGCCTCTGTTACCCCATCGTCAATCCGAATCTCG
>JBQTHY010000334.1:0-4308 GCA_052389395.1 Nitrospiraceae bacterium
GTGTTACCGCTCTATTTGCCGCCGCTACGGGAGCGGCGTGAGGATATTCCACTGCTTGTCGAACGCTTCGTCGCCGCCTCGTGCAGGAAGCATCGGCAGCCGCTCCGAACCATCTCCCCGGAGGGCATGAAGGCGCTGGCTGAAGCCGCTTGGCCTGGTAACGTACGCGAGCTGCAGCACTATATCGAACGCGCAGTCGTCACAACGGCAGGGCCGGACTTGTTGTGCAAAGATCTTGTGCCCATGGAATCGAAGGATGGGGCGAAAGACCTCCGTTCGATCGCTCGCGATGCCGCGGCACAAGTAGAACGGACGCGCATACATGAGGCGCTCAAGAAGACCGGCGGTAATCGTGTGAAGGCCGCCAAGCTGCTGAAGATCAGCCGCGCGAGTCTCTACAACAAGATCCGAGCCTACCGGATTGAATGACCGATCACTGTCCCTCCCTTCCCCACTTTCTCAATCACACTGTCCAAATAATTAGACAGCGCAAGCCGCCGAATTTTCTTGTTTCGCCATTCGGGTCTCTTCCCGGCTGCCTAACGCGGTGGAATATCGCCCCGCTGCATCCGGGCTTTCGATTCGCGACGAGACAACGTAACACCCTCTCGCATCAGAGGTTTTTGGCCGACACAACTGACGTCTGAATTTCGGCACGGCTGTTGCGCAAGGAAGAAACCGCTGGTGAAGGTCTGGGGTGATTAGGACCGGCCTCCGAATGACCCTCCCTTCGCAAGAAGGAACCCTTCACCAGCTCTATGTCCCTCCGCAAGTCAGGCCGGAAGATTCGGAGGCCGGTTCCTTTCTTCAACGTGGAACAGGGAATGACAGACCTACGATACAGCTGTTCTTAACGATGCTGCCCGACATGGCTGGCAAAACCGGGAGGCCGAACGATGAACTCTTTTCTTAATCTTAATAATGAATCACGACGCAGGCGGAGGCGTAGAAGTGTCGCCCTGATGGTGCACAGCGTCTTGCTAGCAGGCAGCATGTTGGCGGCGCCAGGCCTGTTCGCCGCAGGGCCGGTCGATTCTCCACATACAGGCCATGCGACGCCGGTCGCCATGCCGGGTTGGACCCAAGAGCTGAAAGGCCAGACGGTGATGGAGAACGCCATCGAAGGCCGCGCCGGCAATGCGGAAAAGATGGAGCTGCAGCACCATCGCCTGATGCAAAAGCTGGGACAGCAGGCGCAGAAGGATGCGCAAGCCCAGCAAACATCCGGCGCGTTCAACGAGATGTCGATGATGCATCAGTACATGGGGCAAGACGGCAGCAGCTTCCTGCTCATGACGGACGCCGGCAAGGGCGAACCAGTCCTCTCCACAGGCGGGAAGTGCCCGGCCAATGCGCCGATTCGCCAGTACGATGTGTCGATGATCAACATCGAAATCACCTTGAACCGCTGGTTGGATTTCTATCCCGGTTACATGTACGTCCTGACCGAGGATGTTGAAAAGGCCCGTGCCGAGGAGACCACAAACCGGGAAGCCCGTGACAAGGAAGGCTTTGATCCAGGAGCGGTGTCCACCGGCCTTCAAGGCGACGCGATTCAGCCGTTGGTCCTGCGCGCCAATCAGGGTGACTGCGTGAAACTGACGCTCCGCAACCAGATGGAGGGCGAAGACGGGAGCCTGTTCATCCAAGCGTCCAGCATGATCGTCAGCACCACGGGCAAGCCAGCGACGACGACGAATCCCGATTCCATCGTGGCGCCAGGCAAGTCTCAGGACTTTGAATGGTACATCCATCCGCACATGCAGGAAGGCGTGCGGCAATTCCACTCATACAGCCATGACCGCGAATTAACGGTGTTGGGTCTGTTCGGCGCCTTTGTCGTCGAACCGAAGGGTTCCAAATACCTGGATCCGCTGGGAACTGGCACTGCATCCGAAACCAAGAGGGGCTGGCAGGTGATGATCGACAACGGGTCCGGACCGGACTTCCGCGAGTTCGTGATCTTCTATCACGAGGTGGGCGACGAAGCCTTCCGGCCGCTGAACAAGAAGGGAGACTTCTTGCCACAGCGCGATCCGTTGACGGACGCCTATCGTCCGGGAGGCCGTGCGCTGAACTACCGCAGCGAGCCGTTCGGCATAGACCAAATGCATCTGCAGCACGAGTATTTCGGTTTTGAGGACGAGTCGCTGGCCTACAGCGCCTATACCTTCGGTGACGTGCCGACGACGATTCCGCGTGGGTACCTCGGCGATCCGGTGAAGTGGCGTCTGGTCCATGGGGGGTCGGAGGTGTTCCACTCCCACCATCCGCACAGC
Organism: Nitrospiraceae bacterium; assembly: GCA_052389395.1. GTDB lineage: Bacteria > Nitrospirota > Nitrospiria > Nitrospirales > Nitrospiraceae > Nitrospira_D. The sequence goes on from JBQTHY010000334.1 coordinate 2,280, forward strand.
GGATCGATCCGCTGGCAGCGGAGTCCGGGCACGGAGCCCAATATGCTCTGGGCCGCGGGTCAGGATGGGCCAGTGAAGTACCCGGTCGTCCGGACCAAGTCTGATCGCGTGGATGTGGAAGTCATCGGCCCGTCCGAAGCCTTGGACCTGGAGCCGGAATGCGGAGCGGGTCAGTGCCAGCACCTGGCCGGCGAGTTCCTCTTCCACTGCCACGTCGCGCATCATTACGTGGCGGGCATGTGGGGTTACGGCCGTGTCTACAACACGCTCCAAGTCGGGGCTGGGCACACCGATACGATGCCGGACATGCGGGAATTGCCCGATCGGAGGGGCCGCATGAGGCTCGGCGTGTCGTCCGATAAGCTCATAGGCGCGACTGTCGATTGGTTCGGGAAGCAGTTCAAGATCGTCGACAAAAGCCAGAAGACCAATTGGAAGTCCGATCCGGTGGTGGTGAACATCAAGGACTGGGTCGAGATGTATCTGCCGGCGATGGGTCAGCCGGGCCACACGAACGACGAAAAGGGCCAGATCATGGCCTACGATGCGACCGTCTGGGACTGGAGGTGGAACGGCAACGTCGCAGTCGGCGAGCGGGAAAGCACCGCCAAGAATCCAAAGTATCAGGCCGCGGCCAAGTGGGACGATAGCACAAGGTCGACGATCCTCTTTGATCCGACGACGGGCAGGATGGCGTGGCCGCTGTTCAAGCCGCATTTCGGCAAGCGTGTGCCGTTCTCGGCGAACCACAACGGCGCCCCTTGGCTGGAACCGATTCACCAGGACGAAAACGGTGAGCGGACCTCCGAGCCGGCCAAGCCGGGTGAGCAAGGGCCTTGGAGTCTCTGTCCAAACAATGCCAATCAGAAATTCTACAACCTGCACTTCTTGCGGATGCCGATTACATTGGCCAAGAAGCAGGGGAAAGAGCCGCCAATCGTCGACAAGGACGGTCTGATCTATGTCCTCCATGAAGAGGAGCGTCTGACCAGAGCGAACGACGATCTCAAGTTCCCGGCGGTCATCCGCGCCAACGTCTACGATTGCGTGGACCTGGTGCTCACCAGCGAGTGGGACGACGACGATTACACCAACTTCCAGTCGTCGAAGATCAACATCCATCCCCATTTCTTCCAATTCGATACGGGGAATTCGGACGGCGTGATCTCAGGGTTCGAGTATGAAATGTCGGTCCGGCCGTTCACGATGTGGGGCAAGGCCAAGAAGCACGGATTACCTGCGCCGATGGTGGCCAAAATGACCGAAGCGGCGAAAAAAGGCGCCACGTCGATCAAGATCAAGATGGCGCCGGGCGCCACGCTTTTCCACGTGAACACCGAAGTCATGGTGGGTATGGACTGTCTGGAAAGGGGCAATGATGCCAAGGCCTCGCTGCCGCGGGATCGGAGCTGTTCGGAAGTCGCCCGGATCAAGACAATCAAGGGCGATACGCTCACCCTCTTCAAACCGTTGAAGGAAAATCATCCAGCCGGTGATCTGGTTTCTCCAGAGTTTGTGCGGTATCGCTGGTGGGTGGACGTGGATATGGGAACTGTATTCTGGCATGACCACGCGTTCGGCGCGACGACCTGGCCGCACGGCGGGTTCGGCGTGACGATCGTGGAGCCGTTCGGGTCCACCTATCACGATCCGAAGAACGGGAAGCTGGTGTACAGCGGCCCGATCGCGGACATTCACAGCAACGAGCCCATCGGCGCCGGGGTCAGCGGGAGCTTCCGCGAGTTGATGGTCTCCATCCACGACACGGTGCCGCACACGGTCAACGTCATCGAATCGGGCAATCCTCCCGGCCAGCCGATCGAGGTGGCGTTGGAAGCGGGAAAGACCGTTTCGTTCCAGATGCCGGAGAAGATCATGAACGCGCCGAACAAGTACCTCAATGGAGGGACGCATACGACCGGCAGCGGATTGAACTTCCGCGCGGAACCGTTCGCACAGCGCTTGTCGAATAATCCGGATACCTCAAAGCTGTTCAGCAGCGAGGTCCATGGAGACCCCGATACGCCGC
>JBQTHY010000335.1:0-1805 GCA_052389395.1 Nitrospiraceae bacterium
TCACACTTGTCCAAAATAAGTTCTTAAAACACCTTCGGCTTGTGAGTAGGATGGGTTATGCAACCAACACCCGTCCACGGCGTAGCCGCGCCGTCTTCACCCACAAGCCGGAGGTGCTGCCATGGTAGCCGTTGCCAGTTGCTTTGCGCAAATGCTTACCCTGATCGATCGCACAGCCTTTGCCCGCGCCGTGCAGCAGCATCAGGCCGAGCGTGGAACCAAAGGGTTCTCGTGCTGGGATCAGTTGGTGAGCATGCTGTTCTGTCAGATGGGGAGCGCCCACTCTCTCCGCGAGATTTGTGGTGGGCTGGCCACGGCCCTCGGCAAACTGGTGCACTTAGGCGTGCGACGGACACCAACCCGCTCCACGCTGGCGTACGCCAATGCCCACCGGCCGTGGCAGCTGTACGAGTCCGTGTTCTATGACCTGCTCCACCGCTGTCAGGTCCTGGCCGCGACGAAGCGCCGGCGGTTTCGGTTCAAAAACCCGTTGCGAACGCTGGATAGCACCCTCATCGAGCTCTGTGCACAGGTCTTCGATTGGGCGCGGTTTCAGCGAACGAAGGGGGCCATCAAACTGCACCTCCAGCTCGATCATCAAGGCTGTCTGCCCTGCTGGGCTCTGGTCACCGACGGCGATACCAATGACGTGCGCATGGCTCAGGCCCTCAGCTTCACGCCTGGCACGATCGTCGTGATCGATCGGGGCTACTTGGACTATGCGCTCTACCATCGCTGGACCACCGCCGGCATCAGGTTTGTGACGCGTCCCCGGACGAACATGCTCTACACCGTGTTGGACCGCCGGCCCGTGCCGACACGGGGGCCGGTCCTGACCGATGAGATCATTCAGTTGACGAGTCCCCAGGCAGCCGACCGCTGCCCGGTCCCGTTGCGGCAAGTGCGTATCTGGGATGCCGAACAGCAGCGCAGCCTGACCTTCTTGACCAATATCTTCCATCTGGCGGCGAGCACGGTGGCGGCGATCTACAAGGAACGCTGGCAGATTGAACTGTTCTTCAAGGCCCTGAAGCAGACCCTGAAGGTCAAGACGTTTGTCGGGACCAGTGAGAACGCCGTGCAAATTCAGATTTGGACAGCACTGATTGCCATGCTCCTGCTCAAGTTTCTGCAGCTCACGTCCACCTGGCCTTGGAGCCTCTCGAATCTGGCGGCCTTGCTCCGATTCAACCTGCTGACGTATCGCGACCTGTGGGCGTGGCTGGACGCCCCGTTCGAGATTCCGCGCCTCGATCCGCCGGTGGAACAGTTGGTGCTAGTCCCGTGACAGGTTGGACAGCACAAGGGGCAACCTGCTATCCCAACCTGGCGTCAAGCCGTCCAATCGGCAGATTTCATGCGGTATCGCTCAAGAGAGCCAGATTATTTTGGACAGCAGTGGGTCGGGAGTCTTTTCTTGACAGGATCCCCGCCGGTTCGATAAAAGACGGCCCATGCCACGCCGCCCGCGCCTCGCTGCTGGAAATCTCACCTATCATGTCCTGAACCGTCGCGTTGGCCGACTGCCTTTATTCGACAAGCACCCTGACTACGCCGCCTTTGAGAAGATACTGGCTGAGGCCCATGCCCAGACCAAGATTCGGATCACGGCCTATTGTCTCATGCCGAATCACTGGCATCTGCTGCTTTGGCCCCGACGCGATAGCGAGTTGTCAAAAATCCTCCGCTGGATCACCGTCACCCATACACAACGCTGGCATGCTCACCGTCACACCGCCGGGACAGGCCCGGTCTATCAAGGCCGCTTCAAGTCGTTTCCGGTGCAGACCGATGAGCATTTCCTC
>JBQTHY010000336.1:0-25942 GCA_052389395.1 Nitrospiraceae bacterium
AAACTGGGCAAGACGAATGGACCAGCCAGCGATCTAAAATTGATTTACTGTAGTAGACTTCAGGAATCGCATGTACAGTTTTTTACGTGGATGCCTAGAGGGATCGTGGTGAGACCAGAGTCGCGAAAGATTCGGCGGTTTGCCGTCCAACTCCCATCTAACTTCGGCGATAACGCGCAGAGGGAGAGTGGAACTATCCTAAACCTTTCGACTCAGGGTTGTGCCATGATGACGGAGAGGATTCCCGCCATCTCGACCTATGTCTCGCTGCAGGTCGAGCTCCTGAACGGCGCCGCGCCACTCGACATTGAACTGGCCGGGGTCCGCTGGGTCTCAGGAACCAGATGTGGACTGGAATTTATCCGGATCTCCCCTGAAACGCTGGCTCGGCTTCGCTCCTTCGTAGCGTTGTTGGAGAATACCCCGTAAGAGAGACAGGGCTGCTGGTTGGCGTTATCGTGCTCCGGCTCTACTTTATCGCCACGGCGCGGACCTGGCGGTACGTCGTCGCGCCCTTGAGCACTTTCTGAATACCGTTTTGAAGCAGCGTGACCATTCCGTCCCGCATCGCCACGCTGAGGATCTCCGCTGTCCGTGCTCTGGACTGGATCAGGTTCTTGATCTCTTCCGATTCGACCAGAAGCTCCTGAATCGGCACCCGTCCCTTGAACCCACTCTGGTTGCAGACATCACAGCCTCGGCCACGATGTAAGGTCCAGTCGTCGGTGTACGTGATCCCCAGCTTGTCCCAATACCGCACCCCATAGCCTTGAACCAGTTCGTCATATTCCTGTCGTGTCGGATGGTAGGTCTCTTTGCACTGGGTACAGATACGCTTGCAGAGACGCATGGCCAGCACCCCCAACATCGCATCCGCGAAATTGAATGAGTCACACCCCATGTCGAGCAATCGTGTGATGGTCTCCACCGCACTGTTCGTGTGTAGCGTGCTCAACACCAGGTGGCCTGTGAGGGAAGCCTCAATCGCAATATCGGCTGTTTCTTTGTCGCGCATCTCCCCGATCATAATGACGTCCGGATCGGCTCGCAGAAACGCCCTCATCGCAGCGGCAAAGGTAAAGCCAATCTTGGGATGTACCTGGACCTGCCGTAACCCTTCCTGCGTGATTTCGATCGGATCTTCCGCCGTCCAAATTTTTCTCTCGTCCGTATTGATGTGTTTCAGCACCGCATGCAGCGTGGTGGTCTTCCCGGACCCGGTCGGCCCCACGCAGAGGAGAATCCCGTGTGGCCGTTCGGCGAGTTCCTTCACCGTCTGTAAGACATCGGGGGAAAAGTCCATCGCCTCCAAAGGCATGGTTTCCTTCGCCGTGAGCAGACGCAGCACGACATCTTCATTGCCGCCTGCCGTCGGCAATGTCGCTACGCGCAGTTCGATTTCACGATCCTTCATTAACTTGTAGCGAATCTTCCCATCCTGCGGTTTCCGTCGTTCAGAGATGTCCAGATTGGCCATGATCTTGAGGCGCGAGACGATCGCCCGCCGATACACCGCCGGAATTCGCATGTACGTGAAACAAGTGCCGTCCACGCGGAACCGCACCGCCGTTTCTTTCCGGTCCGAATAGGGCTCAATGTGCACGTCGGACGCGCCCAGCCGATAGGCCTCAGCGATGACCTGATTCGCCAGACGAACAATGGCGGAATCGTTTTCATCTATCTCGCCTGATTCGGCATCGCTGTTTCGTTCGGCTCCGGCTTCGTCGACGAGTTCCCCCAGAATCTCGGTAATCGACCCGCCGTTGGCCTGACCCGTCGCAACAAGTAGATATTGCTCGATGTCGCGCCGTAGCCCGACGGAGAAGCGGACCGTGACGCCGGGGAATGCGCGCCGGATGTCGAGGCCTTTTTCCAAATCGTGAGGGTCGTTGATCACGACGTCCAGGACGGTTCCCTGGCGCTTTAGGGGAATCCAGGAGTTTCTCCTGAGATAGTCGAAGCTGAGGTTCTTTAAGAGCTCCGGATCGATGACGGTTCGTTCGTCGTACGGGACGAACGGGCATTGATAGAATTCACTGAGCGCCGACCCCAGTTCGGCCTTTGGGACTCGATATTTATCGAGCAGGACTGTCTCCAGATCCACCTCACGGGAGAGGGACTCTTCCACCGCAGTATCCAGCTCGGCCTGGCTCATGAGACCGCGATAGGCAATGCAGTCCAGCAGACTGCGCTCCATCGTCACCTTGCGGGGTTGTTTGGCCATGTGTGGCTTTCTCAGAGAGGCAGCCGAGAGCACTTCCCTTTTGGGATTCGCTCCAAGACTCAGTGCGACCATTTTATCTCATCCTTAGTGTTCGACAATAAGAAGATGCGTTTCTGTGTGCGGCACAATCTTCTTGTCCGACCAAGCACAGGTCATCAACAAGATTCGCATCAGAGCGAAACCGAATCCGTCTCAAAACCGAGCCAGCCACGTTCCCGGGGCGCGATAGACCACCGGCAACCCCCGGTACAACCCCTGACCAACGTCGTGGTCATACCAGACTTCCAGCGTTCCCCCTGAATTTGCCGAGACGATCGTTCCTCCAGCCACAACGGCTCCATATGCTCTAGCCCTCCCTGTCACCGTAATATTTCCACTCGCATAGAGGACGCCGTTGAGATGCACGCGCGAGAGTTGCGTGGCCGTCCGGGAGGCATCGCCGTCCTGTTCTGTTCTCGGGGGGCTATGTGCAGACGTCAACTGTCCTGATCCGCTTGAGGCGAGCTCGACATGGCCCTGAACAGCCACGATGCCTTCAAGATAGGCAGTACGTAGCCTGAGGACTCCAAGGTTGTCCGTACGGGGAGCGGTTTGATCGAGCGTATCGATGAAGATCAAACCACGATGGTCGCCAGGCTCCTCCGAACGAAACACCTCATCGGGGGAAATCCCATGACCAGCCTCTACCGTTCCCTCCGGATACAAGAGACCATCCCGATCGATCGCGAAGTAGTTGCCATGGCGCTTCGCCGCTTGTTTCAGCCGCTCGTAGGGCCACTGGTCGAGCCGGACCCCAGGCATCGGATTCTGGCGCGCGTGGACATTCTGCGGCAAACTCGGGGACCCGCTCAGGCCAGAGGACAACTGCATCACCTGAACCTGCCCTCCAACCCAGGCATCCATCCACCGATCCTCTCGTTGGGCGGTCTCGTCATACCCCTGACCGGTCACCGGAGCAAGGAGGCTTCTCGTAGGAATCTCGTCGGCCCGACCGAGGATAAGATCTCCACCTACCTTCAGATCGCCCCAATGGACGCTGACCGGCGCCTCACTCCCCGGCTGACGCGCTCCGAGATTCAACCCCACCTGCACGGCAGCGCTCAGAGGCGGAAGATCCAGCACAGCCAGCTGCACCAGCACCGACTGCCGGAAGGGAGGATTGGTCTGAGTCGCAACTGTCACGTCAACAGTGCACAATAACCCTGGGTGAGAAGGCGCATAGACTTTGAGTTCCTCAATCGTTCCCAGATGGCGCGCGGCGCGAAACAATCCGATCTCAGGATCGTTCAGCATCCGATCGTCTGACGGGTTTCCCGCATCCAGGCGAAAATCAGGTTGGCTCGCGGTTCCTACGAATTGCGAGCGGCCAGCTTGGTCAAAGAAGGAAGGGCCTCCCTCTGCACTGCGATGCTTTTTCGCCGAGGCCGAAGAGAACGCTGGAGGGACCGTCTTCGTCTGTGGGTCATGAAACCACGCCACCACCAGTTCCCCCGCCGCATCTGCAAGCTGCTGTGCGACTACAGCTTCTCGTGCCGCACCGGCGCTTGTGGCCTCCTGCCCGACCAAATTCAGGAGCGTCACGCCCAGCAACAACAAGATCAGCACAAGGACCATCGTCCCTAACAAGACAAACCCTTGCTGATGATATGCTCCGTTGATATGTGTCATACGCTCTTGCCCTCCTATGACCGCAGACTGATTTCCCGCACCACTCTAAGAGGAGAGTCACTAGGCTCGATCTCGACGACGACTCGCCTCACCCGCAACGGTACGTCCGTGGGGTGACCATGCTTATCCCGATAGGAAAAATACACCCCTTTCAGCCCTCCGATGAGGACGTTCGCTCCTCCGTCTACCATGCGCATCACGTTCATCGCTCCCTTCTCATCGCGTTTGGTGTAGTACATTATTTGATTGCTCACCTCGGCAGAGGCCCCGGCAGGGAGCGCCCGTCCAACCGGTTCAGCGAGCGAAAGCTGATATCGTTGCCCAGCACGGGAGAGACGATGCACTTCGCAGGCTTGGTGCCCGCAGAGAGTTACCGTCTTTCCTTCGCCCCATCCACTGCCATCCTGCACCGCAAGGACAGATTGTCCCGGCACCACGGCGCTGGTGGTCGTCGTCCGCTGCGCGTTGACGTTGGCGAGAAACAGGAACTTATCAGGGGACGCGGTCACGATCGAATCAGGCACCGCAAGGCGAACTTCCTGTTCAAAGACTTCCAAACCCAATCGAAGATCTTGTTGATGCACCAGGGTCCGCTGCTGCCTGGCAGCATGGTTCTGCACGATATTCAAGGTGTCTAACACCGCAGCAAGCACGATGGCTCCCGTCGCCAAGCAGACCATCAGCTCAGTCAGTGAGACTCCTTGGGTATTGCAAAAGAAGGAATCTTTCTGCAGAGTCTTCACATAAGACCCAACGACGCCCTTCTGACTCATCGTCGCCCCACGAACGAAGGGTTCGCACGGAGCGTCGCTATGCGCACTTCCTTCCGCCCGCTCGGTGATTCATAGGAAGCCGCCGCCCTGATCGCCACCATGCCGACCTGGCTCAGCGGCTCTGGACGGTCTGCTTCGACAGTCCAGACCAAGGTCACCCCATCACGCTCCTGCATGGCCGTGTAGATTCCGTCGCCGGCCATCGTGTCGAGGCCTTGTCCATCGTCCTTCATCACAGTCTCAGGAACGCCGTCGTGATCGAGGTCATCTTCAAGGAGGGACTGCCACCGGACCGACCGTTTTGCCTCCAACCTCCGCTGAGCCAACTCTAGGGCCCTGGTACTGAGGCTGCCCTGCTGGACATACCTGGACGCCATCTCCACCGCCCCCAACGTCCCCATTAACGCGATTCCGGAAATCACCATGGCCGTCATTACCTCAATCAGACTAAACCCTTCGTCGCGTGAACGATGGCTCATAGGATTGACACCCGGCCGGTCATACCCACGGTCAGCTTCCGAACCAGGCCCTCTTTGCTGCGGAGTTGAATCGTGGTCGCCGTTGCGGAGCGACCGCTCGGATGGAACAGGATCTCCGGTCCCGCGCTTGATTCCTCGATGACGATGCCTTTGTCCCCGTAGCGATAGGTATGGTGTATCGCCGCGCCGTTGACGAACTGCGCCATGAGGGTCTGCTGCTCAAAGTCAAAGAAGACGCGAACTCGATCTCGATGGGTGATCGCCAGCTGTCTCGCAAGGCGGAGTTCTGACGCGATCTCCTCCGTAGCGCAACGAGCCTGTATGCGAGAGTTGAGCGCCCAGAAGTTGGGAGTGGCCATGCCCGCGACGATTCCGATGATCGCCACGACCACCATTAATTCCAGTAACGTTCTGCCCTCCTGCTTCATGCACCCTCCCTCTGAACTGTTCGATCGTCACATGGATTTCAAATGCGACGGTCCCTTCTCAAGAGTCATGCCGCATGTGAATAAGAATCATGTGGATCATCGTGTCCGCTGAAACATATTGTTCGGGCGAGAAGAAGTCCTTGAATCAACGGAACGAAAACGACGGAGGCTGGAACTCTGCTCGCGGACGCCTCGTTCTGGAAAGAGGGAGCAACACCAGGGCTGTGCCTCAGGAGATACAATTCTCTTAAGAAATAGATACAGTCTGGGAGGAATAAGACTGCGGAGGCAACCAAACTTAAAAATCGTTAGCCGGCCAGCAGCCCTTGGTACCACTCGAGGAGGGATTGTCCGAAGAAGAGCGCAACCACTGCGCCGCAGACAAGAAACGGCCCGAAGGGAATGTAGTCTTCTCGCTTGATCACCCGCGCGGCAATGAGGGTGATCCCAACGAGCGAACCTAAGAAGGATCCCACCATAATCGCCATCAGCGCGGGCTTCCAGCCGAGAAAGGCGCCGATCATCGCGAGAAGTTTGATGTCGCCTCCACCCATCCCTTCTTTGCCAAATATATAGGGACTTGCCCAGGCAAGGACCCACAAGACCCCACCACCAACCAGAAGGCCAATCAGACCATTCACCAACCCCAGCGGTAGGATGGTCGCTGCGCTGATGAGCCCTACGACAATCCCGGGGAACGTCACCACGTTGGGAATAATCTTGTGGGAGAGGTCCGTCCCGGCTACGACAAGGAGCGCAGAGTAGAGCAGTCCGTACGCAACCGCCGGCCAGCCAGGCCCGAAGAACCACAACAGCCCGACATAGCCTAGGACATTCAGGGCTTCCACTAGCGGATAATGGAAGGGAATGGGTGCCTCGCAATGCCGGCAACGGCCCAGCAGGGACAGATAGCTCACGAGGGGGATGTTGTCGTACCAGGCGATCGGCCGTGAACAAGAGGGACAGTGCGAGCCGGGCCAGACGATTGATTCGTGGCGGGGCAACCGGTAAATACAGACATTCAGGAAGCTACCGATGAGCGCGCCGACGAGACCGACAATCAGGTACAGTGAAACCATAGCCTGGCTTTAGCGCGCAGGGGTGGGAACGGACAGCTTCATTTCTTTCACAGTCCCCAAAAAAGTTTGTTTCCTTACTCAGTTACCCTAGTAGGGCCAAAGTGCTCCCATTGTGCTCCCATTGCATTCTCTAGCGATCATTCTTATAATTGCGATATTCCCGCGAGGTGCGGCGGGGCACGATTGATCTCCAGTATACCTGAATCGACCGCCTCTCAAAGGAGAACTGATCATCATGGCAAAAGCAGGCGCGAGGCCACGAGTTCGAAAGTCTCTTGCGGACCTTGAGCCTCCTCCACGCCCGAAGCGACCCGAGTCATTGACGGCCCGGGAGGAGGAGATTCTGGAATTGATTTGGGCCGGCTTCAAGAATAAGGAAATCGGCCACCGACTGAAGATCAGCGTGAAGACCGTGGAAGCTCATCGAGCCAACATGATGAAGAAAATGCGCGTGTCGAATACTGCGCAGCTGCTGAGGACAGCCATCCAGGGCGGCACGCTCAAGATTGGGTAGAGTCTCTCTGTTGCTGACCTGGAAGACTTCGCTGGCGGACTGCCTCATATAACGCGACCGCAGCTGAAGCGGATACATTCAGCGATTGGACGCGACCCTTCATGGGGATGCGAATGCGTTCATCGCAATGCTGCAGCACACCCGGCCGAATTCCCGTTCCCTCTCCCCCAAATACCAGCCCGACCGGCCCTCGCAGATCGACATCGGTAAAGAGCTTGCTCGCCGATGGTTCTACCCCATAGATCCACACCCCCGCCGCTTTCAATGACTCGAGCAGCCGACTCGTATTCGTCACCCGTGCCACTGGAATATGGTCGATCGCTCCGGCAGAGACCTTCGCGACCACCGATGTAAGCCCGGCCGCTCTCCGTTCGGGAATAAACACACCGTGGACACCGGCTCCCTCGGCAGTCCGGAGCACCGCCCCGAGATTCTGCGGGTCTTCCACACCGTCCAGGATGACCAGCAAGGGAGATTCGTTCCGCCGAGCCGCCCCGGCCAAGATCGACTCTTCGGTTTGGTAGGCCTTCGCGGCTGTGAAGGCAATGATCCCCTGGTGTTTGCCACCCGGCACCAAACGGTCGAACGACGCAACCGGCTGGACGTGGACCGGTACACGGCGGGATCGAGCGAGTTGCACCAAATCGCCAAATTGCCTGTCAGTCCGGAGGACGAGCAAACGTTGCAGCGGTCTGGCCCCTGCCTTGAGCGCCTCCCGCACTGCATGGAGGCCGTAGAGAATCTGCTGCGCCTTATCGCTTCCACCGGCTGGTGCCATCAGGCTTGTCCTCGATGATGATCCCCTGAGCGGCCAGCGACTTCCTTATCTCGTCTGCTCGTTTGAAGTCCTTTCTGCGGCGCGCCTCGTTTCGTTGATTCAAGAGGTTCTCAATTGCACTCTCTGATAAGCCGCGCTGGACGTGCGCGGCTTCGTTTGAGCTGACAGATATGTTGTCTGAGACGGACGCTTCTGAAGGGGCGGCAACCTTGAGAGGATTGAATTGCCACTTTTCCAATTGAAACAGCCCCAATACATTGCCTATCGAGCGAAATTCATGTCTGGCGATCTTGCGTGCTTCAGTCGAAAGGCCCTGATCCAGCAGTTTATTGACATCACTCCGGAGCCTTTGCAATTCCGCAATTGCCACAGGGGTGTTAAAGTCGTCGTCCATTGCCTCGTCAAATGAAGCTTTGCATCGCTCTTTTGATTCCCTCAGCCGTTTGTCTGCTATGGTTCTTCCCTTGGCCTCGGGCTCATTCAGCCGTTTGAACAGATCATAGAATCCGTCAACCGCCTTTTTCGCCTCTCTCAAGTTTTGGTCGGAAAAATCCAGCGGGCTTCTGTACTGTGTCGCCAGCAAGAAATACCGCAGTATTTCCCCCGTTTCGGCTTCGGGCCACTCCGACTTCTCAAAGATCTCCCGGATGGTGAAGAAGTTCCCCAGAGACTTGGACATCTTCTCCTGATTGACCTGCACGAACCCGTTATGGATCCAGTAGCGCGCAAATTCTTTTCCGGTCGCGCCGCAGGATTGCGCAATCTCGTTCTCATGGTGCGGGAAGATCAGATCCATTCCCCCTCCGTGGATGTCGAACGTTTCGCCGAGATGGCGGATCGACATGGCGGAACATTCGATGTGCCAGCCGGGGCGTCCTGGCCCCCAGGGACTGTCCCACGAAGGCTCGCCAGGCTTGCTGCCTTTCCAGAGGGCGAAATCCATCGGGTGTCTCTTACGGTCGTCGACTTCCACGCGAGCGCCGGCCTGCATGTCCTCAAGACGCCTCTTAGAGAGCCGCCCGTAGGCCGGATACTTTCCGACTTGAAAGTACACGTCACCGTCAACCTGATACGCCATGCCTTTCTGGATCAAGCGCTCAACCAGCCGGATAATGTCTGCCATGTGCTCCGTGGCCTTGGGTTCTTTCCAGGCAGGACGGATTCCCAGCCGTCCCATATCCTCATAGTAAGCGTCGATAAACTTCGCCGTGACGGTTTCGCACGGGACTCCCTGTTCGTTGGCCCGTTTGATGATTTTGTCGTCCACGTCGGTAAAATTCTTGACGAACTCGACCGTGTAGCCCGAATGCTCCAGGTACCGTCGGATCACATCGAAGACCAGGGCGCTCCTGGCATGGCCTAAATGGCAATAGTCGTAGACCGTAACGCCACACACATACATGCGGACCGTCTTCGGCGTAATTGAGTGGAACGGCTCTTTCTTGCCCGAAAGGGTGTTATAGATCGTCAACATGGCGGCGGTCCTGATTCGAGGTTCGTGCTGCGTTTCGGCCAGTGCGACCAGATAAAGTACGCCAACGCACCGGCCAGCAGCACTCCGATGACGAGGTCGAAGCGATGAAAATATTCCCTTAATTGCTCCCACTGCTCGCCGAGTTGCACTCCGATGTAGGCCAGGAGATAACACCAAGGCAGGGCACCCACGAACGTGAAAATAACGAAACGCGGGAAATTCATCTGTGCGATTCCCGCGGGCAAGGAGATGAACGTGCGTACGACCGGGAGCATGCGGCTAAAGAACACCGCCGCTTCGCCGTATTTCTGAAACCATCGATCAGCGGTGTCAAGATCGCGGTGCGACACCAGAAAGTATGGCCCGTACCGCTCTACGAAGGGACGACCGCCCCAGATACCCGCAACGTAGGCAACGATGGAACCGACCACATTGCCCACCGCACCGGCTAAGGTCACTCCGAGCATCGTGAATTGCCCCGTCGTCACCAAGTAGCCGGAGAAAGGCATGATGATTTCGCTCGGGAGCGGAATACAGGCGCTCTCAATGGCCATGGTCAAGAGAATGCCGCTATAGCCAAATCTGGAGATGCAGGCGATGATAAATCGGCTCAGTTCACTGATGATGGTTTCGATCAACCCACTGATCACGCACTCAACTCCCGCTCCGGACTGGCGAGTGGCCCCGACGCCTCATGCTGACTGTGCCGCGCTGGATGATCGGCTCCCACGCACGGAATCGATCGAGCACGCCATGGTGGGTACTGTCGAGACGGATCGGCGTGATGGAAACCAACCCCTCTTCAATCGCCTCATGGTCGGCTTCCTTGCTGCGACTCCATGATACTCGCTCCCCCGCAATCCAGTAGTACTTGCGTCCGTGGGGGTCGAGTTTTTCGATGATCGGATTATCGAAGCGCCGACGGCTGAGACAAGTGATTCGCGCGCCTTTGATTGCACGCCGGGGCCGGTCAGGAATGTTGACGTTCAACAACGTTTCTTCAGGCAAGCCTTGGTCGAGCACGAGCCGGACGACGCGCGCGGCATAGGTCGCGCCGACGGCAAAGTGAAACGAGTGCTTCCCCTCCTGCGAGACAGCCACTGACGGCACACCTAAAATCGTTCCTTCCATTGCCGCCGAGACGGTCCCCGAATACATGACGTCATCGCCGAGATTGACCCCTTTGTTGATCCCGGACACCACGATGGACGGAGGCTTCGGCATGATCTTCAGCAGCGCCAGATTCACACAATCCACCGGTGTCCCGTTGACCGCAAATGTGCGCGCCGCGACTCGATGGAGCCGCAACGGTTTGTGCAACGTCACCGCGTGGGCGACGGCCGTTCGCTCACGATCCGGGGCGACGATCCAGACTTCACCGATCGCTGAGAGCGCGCGTGCCAGCGCCGCGATTCCGGGTGATTGGATGCCGTCATCGTTCGTGATGAGAATACGCATGAGTCACTCGCAACAAAAAAAGCTGCGCTGGGCAGCTTTCGATCACGGTACGGAGTGAGGCGCGCGGGTAACCAATCGCTTACCCGCTTCCGATCTTCACGCCTGACTTCCCACGTTTCACATTGATTAAACATGGTCGGGGCGGCGGGATTTGAACCCACGACCACTCGCACCCCAAGCGAGTACGCTACCGGGCTGCGCCACGCCCCGACGTGTTTCCGAAACCAGCGAGGTGGCTATTGTCCCTTGGGAGGCCATCGAAAGGCAATGGGGGGGATCGGCTCTCTCAACATGAATATGAATCGATTATTTTCAGGATGGCTTGAAGATCACCCCTCAGTTTCTTGGCGATTTCTTTCGGACGTAACGACCGGGAGGCGGCTCGTCCACGCCGGGCCCAGTACCGCTTGACGCCTTCGAGCGTATGCCCCTCATCATAGAGCATGCGCTTGATCTCCAGTACGGTTTCGATGTCCCGTCGTACGTAGAGGCGCTGATTTCCGCGGCTTTTCTTGGGCTTCAGAAAGCTGAATTGTGACTCCCAAAAACGGAGCACGTAGGCTGGGAGTTTCGTCAGTTGACTCACTTCCCCGATTTTATAGAAAACCTTGCTCCCCAGCCTTGGTTCAACTCCCATGACTGGCCCTCATGGCGCGGCCGATGATGTGGGTAAAACAGTCTTATGAATTGACGTACTTCTTGAACACTTGGCTTGGCCGGAAGGTGACGACTCGACGGGGAGTAATCCCAATTTCTTCTCCGGTCCGAGGATTCCGACCTTTACGAGCACCCTTGCTGCGCACGACAAAATTTCCAAACCCCGCGACCTTGACCGGTTCTCCCTTCTGCAACACAGACTTCAGAAGATTGAGCACAAGCTCGACGATATCTGCCGCTTCATTTTTCGAAATCCCCACCTGCTTGAAAATTTCGTTTGCGATATCAGCCTTTCTCATGCCATCCCCCCACACGACCGCTGTAGATCACCCTGCTCATTTCGAGAACATCAGTCCCTATTCGGCAAGTTTTGCTTAAGTTACGTGAGGTTACGGAGTCTGTCAAGACTAAATTTGGATGACTATTCTCGTCTGCGGTTAGTCCTTGGCGAGTAGCTTGTACTCAATACTATCCGCCAGGGCCTGCCAGGTCGCCTCCATGATGTTTTCCGACACGCCGACAGTACCCCACTTGTCTTTATGGTCTCCGGACTCAATTAGAACGCGAACCTTGGACTCGGTCCCTTTATTCGCCGCCAGCACGCGGACTTTATAGTCGAGGAGTTTGACTTCCTTGAGTTGCGGATAAAACTTTTCCAATGACTTACGAAGCGCATGGTCGAGCGCATTGACCGGCCCGGCTCCCACGGCTGCCGTATGTTCTACCACCTCGCCGACTTTGACCATCACGGTCGCTTCAGAAAGCGGAGCGCCGTTATCCTGCTTCTTTTCGACAATTACCCGGAACCCTAACAGCTGGAATGATGGATTGTGACTCTTCATCGCCTTTCGCATGAGCAACTCGAACGATCCCTCTGCTCCTTCGAACTGATATCCCTGACTTTCGCGCTCTTTTAGCGTATTCACCAGCTCCTGAACTTTGGAGTGGTCCTTCGGGAGCTTGATGCCATAGGCTTCAAGCTTATCCAGGAGGCCGCTGCGACCCGCATAGTCGGAGACCAACACGCGCTGCCGATTGCCAACCTGCGCCGGATCGACATGTTCGTAGGTAACCGGGTTCTTGAGTACCGCATGAATGTGAACCCCTCCTTTGTGCGCAAAGGCCGAATCGCCGACGTACGGCTGATGCTTGTTGGGCATGAGATTGGCAATTTCGGTCACAAAGGCCGAAACCTCTTTGAGACGACTCAAGCGATCGCTGAGCGCAGGGCGCTTCATCTTCAATTCAAGGTTGGGAATGACCGAACAGAGATTCGCGTTCCCGCACCGTTCCCCGATTCCATTGATCGTCCCCTGGACTTGAATGATGCCGGCCTCGATCGCGACGAGCGAGTTCGCCACGGCCATTTCGCAATCGTTATGGGCATGGATTCCCAGCGCCACCGGACACTCACGCCGGACAATCTCGCAAATCTTCCGGATCTCCCACGGCATGGTCCCGCCGTTGGTATCGCAGAGAATCACCCGTTCGGCCCCAGCCTCCACCGCTTTCCGGATTGTGCTGAGGGCATAGTCAGGATTCGTCTTGTAGCCATCGAAGAAATGTTCAGCGTCGTAGAACACCCGGCGCCCTTTGCCGCGCAGGTAGGAGATGGAATCCCCGATCAGCTCAAGGTTCTTTGCCATCGAGATGCCGAGGGCATCGATGACGTGCAACGACCACGTCTTCCCGAAGAGCGTGATTGTCTTGGTTTCTGCGCCGAGCAACGCCTGGATATTGGGATCTTTTCGAACGGAATTACTGGCCTTCCGTGTCGATCCGAAGGCGAGCACGGCGGCATGTTTCAATGGAATGGTCTTGATCATCCGGAA
Organism: Nitrospiraceae bacterium; assembly: GCA_052389395.1. Taxonomy (GTDB): domain Bacteria; phylum Nitrospirota; class Nitrospiria; order Nitrospirales; family Nitrospiraceae; genus Nitrospira_D. The sequence goes on from JBQTHY010000336.1 coordinate 13,365, forward strand.
GAACTCAAGGTCCTTCGGATTCGCTCCTGGCCAGCCACCCTCGATAAAATGAACTCCAAGCTCATCCAGTTTCTGCGCGACCCGGACCTTGTCCTCCGCCGAGAAACTGACGTCTTCTGCCTGCGCGCCATCGCGCAACGTCGTGTCATAGATCTCCAACGTCGCCGCACTATCGGCAGGCATTCTCAATTCAGGGAGCGGGTTCCGGTCCTGAGATGCGCGAGTGGAACGTGATGGTGAGGCTTTCCGAGTCATGAGAAGAGAGGGTACCAGGTGGACGAGGGCTCTGTCGAGACACGCCTCCTCCTGTGACTACGATCCTGCCGTCCGATCTCCGTGGCTGGTCTGGTCGAGGCCGAACGCGCCGTGAAGCGATCGCATGGCCAATTCAAGGTACTTTTCGTCGATCACGCAGGAAATCTTGATTTCCGAGGTGCTGATCATCATGATGTTAATCCCCTCGCGCGCGAGCACCTCGAACATTTTCGCCGCCACCCCCGAGTGGGACCGCATTCCCACCCCGATGAGCGAAACCTTCGCAATCGCTTCAGTGACCGACACCGACTTGGCCTCGATCTCTTTCGCCACAGCTTGAATGATCGGCTCGGCCTTCTTGAGGTCCGCGCGGGGCACCGTAAACGAGAGATCCGTCATGGCCGCCTGGCTGATGTTCTGAATGATCATGTCGACATTGATCTGGGCCTCGGCGACAGCACCAAAAATCCGCGCGGCAATCCCCGGTTTATCCGGAACCCCCACAATCGTGATCTTCGCCTGATGGCGGTCTCCGGTGACTCCGGCCACTGCTACAGCTTCCATGTCCGCATCTTCCTTCGTCACGAGGGTCCCCTTTCCTTCTTTGAAGCTTGAACTCACCTCCACCGGCACATTGAATTTTGCCGCAAACTCGACTGATCTCGTTTGGAGGACTTTGGCCCCGAGACTGGCCATTTCGAGCATCTCTTCGTAGGCGATCTTCTCGATCCGTCTCGCCGTCGGGACAATATTGGGATCCGCTGTATACACCCCATCGACATCAGTGAAGATAATGCAGCGATCTGCCTTCAGCGCCGCAGCCAGCGCGACAGCCGAGAGATCGGACCCCCCACGTCCAAGCGTCGTCACATCCGATTGTTCGTTGATCCCTTGGAATCCCGCCACGACCGGAATAACACCTTCTCCTAGAGCCTCGCGGATGCGATCCGCCGTGACGCGCGCGATGCGGGCTTTGGTATGGGCGCTATCAGTAATGATGCCGACCTGCCGACCGGTAAATGACCTCGCATTGACTCCTCGCCCGCGCAACGCCATCGCGAGGAGGGCGATCGTCACCCGCTCTCCCGTCGAGAGCAGCATGTCCATCTCGCGCTCATCCGGGATCGGCGCGACCTCATGCGCCAGCTTGATAAGCCGGTCCGTCTCACCGCTCATCGCCGAGAGCACTACCACGATCTGATGCCCCTCGCGCTTCGCCCGAGCAACCCGATCCGCGACGCGGTGAATCCGCTCGATCGTTGCGACCGAGGTTCCGCCATATTTTTGAACGATCAGGTCCACGGACGTCAGTTCCTTGCAAAGAACCTGTTCACAAGCTTGGTCGGATCGCGAGCGGGCGTGTTCACGGCTTGGGCGGCGGACTCCGTAAATCGCCGATCGGAGGTGACGGAGCCCTTTCCATCTCCCTCCACGAATGCGTAGAAGGCGTGCCCCTCCGACCCTTCCCTGTGATCGCAAACAACGAGAAAACGATAGGGCCCTTGCTTGGCGAGGCCCTCAACGAGCGGACCGACGAGGTCACGATCAAATTCTTCAATGCCGCGAACCTTGGCCTTGATATCGGTGCCGTGTACGACTTCGTCCGTTAATTCGGCATGGACGTAGACAAAATCTTTCTTGGCAAACTCATCGAGAGCAAGCTTCGCCCTGGTTCGGAGGTCTCCTCTCAACAGCTGGTCAGGATCAGCCGCGTCAAGCCCCGCGCAAATGCCTATACCTCGGTGCACATCGCTGGAAGCAACAACGGCTCCGGTGACCCCGTACTTTTCCGGCAGGCTAGACCACAACACGGCTCGCCCTTCTCCCCACAGCCAGACACAGTTCGCCGGCTTCTTGCCGGCAGCCACCCGCTCGTCGTTGACAGGATGATCGCGCAGAATGACATGAGAAGCATCCATAAGCTTCCGCAAGATATCGGCGCCATCACCGCTGGGCAAGGCATCGGCAATGGATCGACCCAGTACCGTTTGCGGATCGGCGCAGACCGCTCGTGGCTTTCCGTTCATCCATACCATGAGATGGCGATGCCCCCTCCCGGGGTAGAACTGGATCGTTTCAGAACCGAGTTGCTCATTGATCGCGTCGATCAATTCACGGGCCTCTTCAGTCTCGATCAAGCCTGCCGTCGCATCGTCCATGACCACGTGCGGACCTAACTTCTTGATCTCGCCCCCACCCTTCCCACCTTCCGGCTTCAGGGTCACCATCGTGCAGCGATACACGACATCATGCTCCGTAACTGATACGCCCAAACTCGCCGCTTCAAGCGGCCCAGGGCCTTGATAAAATTTCTTGGGGTCGTAGCCGAGAATCGCCGTTCCGCTCAACCCACTCCCGTGGCGGACGCCGTCGGCAGGAATCACAAGCCGACCAAGCTCTCCGTTCTGCGCGAGGCGATCCAGATGGGGAGTCTCGGCTGATTGGAGGGGCGTGCGTCCTCCCAGTTCTTTCTGTGGATGCTCGGCCATTCCGCCAGCATGCAAGATCACATATTTCATGAGACCCACACGCCTCTCACACCTTCAATAGACGGGCAACGTCCTCGCGTGTTGCCTTGACGGTCAAGGGTTGTTTCGAAATGCTAATAGCAGTGTCAGCATCTTTCAAACCATGTCCCGTGAGCGTGCATACCACAGTCTCTGCTTCTCGCAGAACCCCTGCTCGGTGCAATTTTGCCATCCCCGCAACCGACGCAGCGGACGCCGGCTCGCAAAAGACGCCCTCGGTCGCTGCCGTCATCGCGTACGCCTGGAGTATTTCCTCATCCGTGACCAAATCGATCGCGCCGGACGATTCCTCGACGGCTTTCAACGCCGATGACCAGCTGGCTGGATTGCCGATTCGAATTGCCGATGCAACGGTCTGAGGTTGCTCGACGACCCTACCCAGCACGATTGGAGCCGCCCCAGCAGCCTGAAAGCCCATCATGCGAGGAAGCTTCGTCGTCTGATTCGCCGTGCGATACTCCCGATATCCCTTCCAGTAGGCCGTAATATTGCCGGCGTTGCCGACTGGAAGCACATGGAAACTCGGTGCGTCGCCCAGTTGGTCGCACACCTCGAAGGCAGCGGTCTTCTGGCCCTCAATCCGGAAGGGATTCAGAGAGTTCACCAATTCAATGTGATGGGCGGTTGAGAGATCCTTTACGAGCGCCAAGGCCTGATCGAAGTTTCCTTCGATTTGAATCACCGTGGCTTGATGCATCATCGCTTGTGAGAGCTTGCCCATTGCAATCTTGCCGGCGGGAATCAGCACATAGACGGCTAGTCCGGCGCGTGCCCCATACGCGGCCGCAGAGGCAGAGGTGTTGCCGGTCGAGGCACACATGACGGCGCGGGTGCCGTTCTCCACCGCCTTCGAGATCGCCAATGTCATGCAGCGATCTTTGAACGAACCGGTTGGATTCACCCCCTCGAACTTGAGGTAGAGATCGAGGCCGGGAGCCATCGCCTTGGCCAGCCGAACCGCACGAATGAGAGGTGTATTGCCCTCCCCCAAGCTGATGACAGGAGTCTTCTCCGTGACAGGAAGGAACTTGCGGTACTCCTCGATGATGCCACGCCAGCGATTCATCCAATCACTCGTCCTTGCCTTCGACCCGAATGAGGATCGTGGGTTCAGAGACAAAGGTCTTGCGGTTGATTTCACGGAGCGCCGATTGCACATCGCGTTCCTTCGACATATGCGTTTTCATGACTACCGGCACCGTTTGCCCTTCCCGGCGACCCTGCTGCAACATCGACGAAATGCTGATCCCGCAGCGACCCAATTCGCCCGCGATCTGCGCCAACACGCCAGGGCGATCCACCACAGTGAATCGCAAATAGTAGAGTGATTTGATTTCTTCCATCGGTTTCATCCGGAGCGGTCTCCGCTGATCCTGTTGGAAGGACGCGACGGGCACCCGCCCTACTACGCCCTTGAGCAGATTCCGCCCGATCGCGATAACGTCGCTGACGACAGCGCTTCCGGTCGGCATTGATCCAGCCCCTTGGCCATACAACACGACATCACCGACCGCGTCGCCGACGAGTTGAATCGCGTTGTAGACGCCTTCAATCTGCGCAATGGGAGACGCCGACGGCAGCATCGTGGGATGAACCCTGGCTTCAACCTCGCCATCTATGAGCTTCGCGATACCTAGTAGCTTGATTGTAAACCCGAACTCCTTCGCATAGGCAATATCGGTCGGGGTGATGTGGGTAATCCCCTCGGTGTAGATCTCTTTAAAATTCACCGGGGTACCGTAGGCGAGATTGGCGAGAATCGCGAGTTTGTGCGCCGAGTCGGTTCCAGCCACATCGAAGGTCGGATCCGCTTCGGCATACCCAGCTTGCTGCGCATCCTTGAGCACTGCCTCGAAACTATGGCCCTCGCGAGTCATCCTCGACAAGATATAATTGGAAGTCCCGTTGATGATGCCGTAAATGGATTGGACCGCATTGCCCGCGAGCCCCTCCGTCAACGCCCGAATGACAGGAATCCCGCCGCCCACGCTGCCCTCGAAACCCAAATCGACGCCCTTGCGCGCAGCGGCCTCGAAAATTTCTTCGCCGTGGAGGGCCAAAAGGGCCTTGTTCGCCGTGACCACTTGCTTGCCGGCAGCGATCGCGTCCAAGATGACTCGCTTGGCCGTATCGTGCCCGCCGATCAATTCGATCACGACATCGATTGCAGGGTCGTTGATCACTTGCTTCGCGTCGGTCGTCAAGAGCCCGGAAGGGAGCACGATGCCGCGATCTCTTGTAATGTCGATATCTGCTACGCGGACCAGCTCGACCGGTACGCCGAGCCGGCGACGAATGAGCATGGCGTTGTCAAGAAGGACTTTGGCCACCCCGGTTCCTACTGTGCCAAACCCGATAATTCCGACTCCGATACGCGACTTCATTCCTGAGCTCCCTCAAGCTTGAGCGATTTGCGAATCCCCCTCACCGCCTGGCGCGTGCGATGCTCGTTTTCGACAAGCCCGAAGCGCACGAATTCGTCGCCGCCTTCACCAAATCCGATTCCAGGGGACACCGCAACCATCGCTTCCCTAAGCAACAGTTTCGAAAACTCCAACGAGCCCATCTGGCGATAGGGAAGAGGGATGCGCGCCCATACGAACATGGTCGCCAGCGGCTTTGTTACCGGCCATCCAATCCTGTTCAATCCGCCCACCAGGACATCGCGCCGTTTCTGATAACGCAAGACCGTTTCCTTGACGCAGTCCTGCGGCCCATTCAGCGCTATGACGCTCGCGATTTGCAGGGGTTGAAAAATGCCGTAGTCGAGATAGCTCTTGATCTTCGTCAACGCCCCAACGACCTCTCGATTGCCCACACAGAAGCCCACACGCCAACCTGGCATATTGTAGGCCTTAGAGAGCGTATAGAACTCTACTCCGATCTCCTTCGCCCCAGGAACTTGAAGGAAGCTCGGTGCTTTGTAGCCATCGAACACAAGATCGGCATAGGCCAGATCGTGAATGACGATGACGTTGTGCTCTCTGGCAAACGCCACGATCTTCCTGAAAAAATCGAGGTTCACCACCGCTGTTGTCGGATTGTGCGGGAAATTGATGACGAGAATCTTCGGACGCGGGAACGTCTGGCGATAGACGCGTGTCAGATCTTCGAAAAAATCGCTATCCTGGCGCAGCTCGATCCCACGGACCTCACCACCCGCAATAATAAAGCTGTACATGTGGATCGGATACGTCGGTGTGGGCGTCAGCACCACATCGCCCGGGCCGATCATTGCCAAGGCCAGATGGGCCAGACCTTCCTTGGACCCAATGGTGACGATGGCTTCTGTTTCCGGGTCCAGATCGACATCATAATTTCGCTTGTACCATCCACAAATCGCGTGTCGCAGTTTGGTGATCCCGCGCGAGGCGGAGTACCGATGATTTTTCCCCTTGCGAGCCGCCTCGATCATCTTCTCGACGATGTGAGGTGGTGTCGGTTGGTCAGGATTCCCCATTCCGAAATCGATGATGTCCTCGCCGCGTTGCCGAGCCTCAAGTTTGAGGGATTGCACCTGCGCGAAGACGTACGGAGGAAGTCGCTTGATTCGAAAAAACCCGTCGCCCAGCCCCATGAATTTCCTTTGTCTATCTTGGTGACTCCCAACTTCCCACCCTCTCGTCAGAAGGCCAGGGAGCTTGTAGAGTGCATATTCTAATGGAGGGCTGTGGTCGAGTCAATTTGCCTCATGATTCTGTGGGGTTCCGAATCCCTTCCCGGCAGAATCCCTCTGCCGGACTCGAGCCGAACTCGGCCAGTCTGTTCTTGCCCCCCATCGTTTCTTTCTGCTACTAATACTCTGCGTTTCAAGATTGGGTTCTTGTCCCGCTCTCCCCGGTACCCGACAGGCCGAATGGAGTATGCATGGCCCGGCTGGGCATCAACATCGATCACATCGCGACGTTGAGGCAGGCGCGAGGGGGGACCGACCCCGATCCTCTCGCAGCAGCCGTTCTCGTCGAACTCGCCGGGGCCGATGGGCTCGTCGTCCACCTGCGAGAAGACCGCCGGCATATCCAAGACCGAGACCTCCAGCTCTTGCGAGAAATTGTCCGCACGAAGCTCGACCTTGAGATGGCGGCGGACGACGCCATGGTGAAGATCGCTCTCAACGTCAAACCGGACCTTGTGACGTTAGTCCCTGAAAAACGGCAGGAACTCACAACCGAGGGTGGGCTGGACATTGCGGGACAACGAGATCGAATCCAAAGCGTTATCTCCTTATTGCACGACGCCGGCATTCCAGTCAGCCTGTTCGTCGAGCCTGACCTCAACCAGATCAAAGCCGCGCACAAAATTTTGGCGGATTTTGTAGAGCTCCACACCGGCCGCTACGCGAACGCCACACGCTCCAAAGAAGCCGACGCCGAATTTGAAGCTATTACCCAGGCTGCGAAGCTGGCCTACAAGCTAGGCATCGGGGTGAACGCCGGGCATGGATTGAACTACCGCAACGTGAAGCGTCTGACCCACATTCCGGAAATCGTCGAATACAACATCGGGCACAGTATCATTGCGCGGGCCGTCCTTGTCGGCCTCGAACAGGCCGTGAAAGAAATGAAGGCCTTACTCACGTAATCGGATGCCATCGATCTGCTGGCGTCTGCGGGATCATTACGCGCACGGTCACCATGTCATGACGCCATCCGCCTTTTGTCATAGCCAGACTGCTCGGTCGCACGAGCGCTACGTCCTGCCTCATCCTCCCTTCGCTACCCTCGGCATTGACTCGCCATGATCAAGATCGTCACCGCTGCACAGATGCAAGAGCTCGATCGCCGAACGATCGCCGAAGCTCGCATTCCAGGGACGACACTGATGGAACGCGCCGGGTTTGGGGTGGTCGCCTGTCTTGAGCAGGCGCTCGGAGCCCCGCGTGGGAAGGTCATCACCATCCTTTGTGGTAAAGGCAACAATGGAGGCGATGGGTTTGTCGTGGCTCGGCTCCTCCATCGTCGCGGGGCTAAAGTCTGCGTGCTCACCATGGTGCCTGCTTCTGAGCTAAGCCGCGATGCCGGATCTATGTGTCGCCGATTTGTTCGCGGTGCGGGCAAGTCGGCCGTGCGTCTTTATACCTCGAAGAACCAAACCCAATCGCTCTTGCGCGAGAGCGACATCCTCGTCGACGCCCTCCTCGGAACGGGCCTCGCTTCAGATGTCACGGGACGCTATGGCGAGGCCATCGACAGCATCAATGAAGCAGGCCGTCCTGTAGTGGCCGTCGATCTGCCATCAGGCCTCCATGCCGATACAGGAGCCATACTCGGCCGAGCCGTGCGGGCCTCGTGCACCGTGACATTCGGGCTCCCGAAGTTGGGGTTGTACCAGAACCATGGGATTGACCTCGCCGGGCCGGTGACCGTCGTCGACATCGGCATTCCCCAGGCCTACATCGATGCAATCCAGTGCCGAGCAACCTTGATAACGAATTCGTTCGTGCGGGCTTGTTTGCCGACACGCCGACCGTCCAGTCATAAAGGCACGTTTGGCCACGCCGGGATCATCGCCGGCTCCGTCGGCAAGACCGGTGCGGCTGCCATGGCCGCGAAAGCGGCTCTTCGCGTCGGTGCGGGCCTGGTCACTGTCGCCATCCCTTCCAGCGTCAATGACGTGTTGGAAGCGAAACTGTTGGAAGCGATGACCGCCCCGATGCCGGAAACGACCGCGCGGACGTTTTCGCGAACCGCTTTCGATCGGCTCGCAGCTTTTATCGCCGCCAGGACCGCTGTTGCGATCGGCCCCGGATTGTCGACACATCCAGAAACCGTCGAACTGGTTCAAGCCTTAGTGAAACAGCTCGATCGACCCACCGTCCTCGACGCCGATGCGCTCAATGCGCTGGCCGGATGCGCCTCGCTCCTCACTGAATGCAAGACGCCTCCGATCCTCACGCCTCATCCGGGCGAGATGGCTCGACTGGAAAGTGACGCAACGCCCCAGACCGTCAACAGCGATCGGATCGGCGCCGCCACGCGGTTGGCGCGTGAGCGCCGGGTGTTCGTCGTCTTGAAAGGAGCCAGAACCGTCATTGCGCAACCGGATGGAACCGCAGCGATCTGCCCGACGGGCAACCCGGGTCTGGCGACAGCAGGAACCGGCGATGTATTAACCGGCATGATCGTGGGACTCTTGGCCCAAGGCCTGGCGTCATGGGAAGCCGGCTGTGTGGCCACTTACCTGCATGGTTATGCTGGCGACCTGGCCGCGGCCATGAACGGACAAGCAGGGCTGATCGCGGGCGATGTGATTGAGCAGATTCCGCATGCGCTCAAGACGATCCAAGAGGTCCGAGCGAACCAGATTCAGCTGTTGGAAGGATGATCACGTGTCGAGGGGGATGATTGCTTCACCCGCCGGTTCGTTAGATCTCGTCCTTTCATCCTGCTCCGAGACGGAGTCCCTCGGACGGGCCATTGGGAGGGCGCTCAAGGGAGGGGAAGTGCTCGGGTTGATCGGTGAGCTTGGCGCAGGTAAGACCGCCCTGGTTCGAGGGATTGCGGCCGGGCTCGGAGCACCAACGGCCTCCGTCAGCAGCCCCACCTTTGTGTTGGTCCATGAATATCGTGGCCGGCTTCCTCTGCTTCACATCGATCTCTATCGGCTGCACACCAACGCAGAGGCAGAATCGATCGGGTTGCAAGACTACTTCACAGGCCAGGCGATCACCGCCATCGAGTGGGCCGACCGATTTCCTGAACTGCTCCCGGAGGATCGGCTAGAGGTGCGCTTGTCGCACCGGAGTTTTGCCACCAGGAAAGCGCAGCTGACGGCACATGGACCGCAATCCTTCGCGCTCCTGACTCAGATCAAACTGATCCGACGCCCGGCTCAACAATCACCACCCTCCCGTCAGGCAAAACCCCGCGGTCGAAGAAAGGCTCTGGAACGATGATACGATTGATTCTCGTCGGCATTCTCCTGCTCCTCTCGCTGGCGTTTTTTCTACAAAACCAGGAACAAGAAGTCACGCTCCGCTATTTCTTTGGATGGCTTGAGGCCTCGACGCCCATCTATAAGCCCATTATGCTAGGCTTCGCCGTCGGGCTGCTGGTAGCGGCCAGTTTGCTGTTTCCCCCGTGGGTACGCGGCCGCATTGAGTTGCGGCGGAAAACGAAAGCGCTACAAGAAGCCGAGGTGGACCTTGAGCGGCTGCGTCGGTCGATCGAGAAGATTTCCGGCCGAACTCCCACCCCCGCATCGCTGGAACCATCGCAGGACCTTGCCGATGAGTGAAGTCGACATCAGCCCGCTCATGCGCCAATATCGGGACATCAAACGAGGCTACCCGCAGGCCATCCTGTTTTTTCGAGTCGGGGATTTTTATGAGATGTTCTATGAGGACGCGCAGGAAGCCTCCCGACTCCTCTCCATCGCACTCACGTCACGCGACAAGAACAGCCCCGATCCGGTTCCACTCTGCGGAGTCCCCTATCATGCAGCGACCGGCTATATCGCAAAATTGCTCAAGGCCGGACGGACCGTGGCCCTCTGTGAACAAGTCGAAGATCCTAAACTCGCCAAAGGTCTCGTGCGCCGTGAAGTCGTCCGGCTCTATACGCCCGGCACGCTCGTCGACATGGAATTTCTCTCACCGGTTGAATCGAACTATCTCGCTGCTCTCTGCATCCGCTCGTCATCAACACAACCGCCACTGATCGGACTCGCGGCGCTCGAAGTCTCCACCGGCGAGTTTTGGGTTACGGAGTTTCAAGGCCCACAGGCGGTGGCACATGCCTTGGACGAGCTCACACGGCTGGAACCCCGTGAGGTCTTGTTCGCGGCCGGACTTAACCGTCAAGCCGCGGCCTGGCTCGACGAGATCAGAGGCTCGCGTTTGTGTGAACGACCGACCGCCTCCTTCGACCAACAAGAGGCCGTGCGGGTGCTGCAAGCCCATTTTCATGTGCAGACGCTTGAGGCCTTCGGATGCCGCGGGCTGACTGCTTCTATTGGAGCAGCGGGTGCGGTCTTGCAGTACGTCCGAGAGACCCAGCCGACCACCTCGTTCAACCACATCCGCCGTCTCAAGGTCCGTAGGGACAACGAGACCATGCATCTTGACAGTGTGACAATCCGCAATCTGGAACTCCTCAAGCCGATGGCCTCTGGTGAGAGCGAGCAGGAATCGCGATCCGCTACCCTCTTGACCACACTGGATCGAACCGTCACGGCCATGGGAAGCCGACTGCTGCGGCAGTGGTTGATTAGACCCCTGATTCAGTGCGACCAGATCCGAGCGCGGCTGGAGGCTGTGGGAGAACTCAAAGACCGGCTGCAGGAGCGCGTGGCCTTACGCGCCGCCTTGCGGGAGGTGCAGGATATCGAACGGCTCGGCAGTCGCATTGTGTTGGGCATCGCGGGCCCCCGCGAGCTCCTCGCCCTGAAACAGTCCCTCTCCACCTTCCCGGAAATGCTCATCCAGCTCATGCCGCTGCAGAGCGCGTTGCTCGTCGGCGCCCGCGCCTCGTGGGATGACGGGCGCGATCTCTACGATCTGATCGAACAGGCCATCAAGCCCGATGCCCCACTCTCCGTTCGAGACGGGAACATCGTCAGAGAGGGCTACGACGCCGGCATCGATGAACTGCGGAAAGCCAACAAGGAAGCGAAAAATTGGATAGCCGGGATCGAGAGCAAAGAGCGAGAACGCACCGGCATCGAATCATTGAAAGTACGGTACAACCAGGTCTTCGGCTACTACATCGAAATTACCAAGGCCAATCTCGCCCGCGTGCCGGGCGACTACGTCCGCAAACAAACTCTCGTCAACGCCGAACGGTTCATGACACCCGAACTGAAACAGCTCGAAGAACGCGTCATCGGAGCCGAAGTCAAGCTGCTCGCCCTCGAACAGGCCATCTTCACCCAACTCCGCGATCGCCTGGCCAAAGAAGCTCATCGACTGGAGGCCATGGCACACGCCATCTCGCTGATCGACGTCTTAGCCTGCCTCGCCGAGAGTGCGGCGTTAAACCAATATACAAAACCAACAGTCGACGAAAGCGGAGCCATCACGATTCGCAACGGCCGTCATCCCGTGGTCGAGCGGCTCAGGAATGAGACGGCGTTTGTTCCCAATGATACCCGGCTCGATCTCGAGACCAATCGCTTCTTGATCCTCACCGGCCCGAACATGGCGGGCAAGAGCACGTACCTCCGACAGGTGGCCTTGATGGTTCTCATGGCGCAAACTGGAAGTTTTGTGCCGGCGGCCGAGGCGCATATCGGACTGGTGGATCGTATCTTTACCCGCGTGGGGGCCTCGGACAGTCTCGCCAGCGGCCATAGTACCTTCATGGTGGAGATGGTGGAGACCGCAAACATTCTCAACAGCGCGACCCAGCGGAGTCTGATTCTATTGGATGAAATCGGGCGCGGCACCAGCACATACGACGGGCTCAGCATCGCCTGGGCAGTGGCGGAATATATTCACGACCGAACGCACCTCGGCGCGCGCACACTGTTTGCCACGCATTACCATGAGATGACGCAGCTCGAAGAGCAGCGGGAAGGAATTAGAAACTATCGGGTTGCAGTACAAGAGTGCGACGGCGAGATTGTCTTTCTGCGAAAAATCGTGGCGGGGGGAGCCGACCGAAGCTACGGCATTTATGTCGCCAAACTCGCGGGGCTTCCCGCCGACGTGATCGAGCGGGCACAAGTGGTACTGGCTCAACTTGAACAACCAGAGCTTACACTCAAGGGGCTGACCCAAGAACAGTCACCACAGACGTCGCAGCCGCTTCCCCAGCCCCATCCCATCATCGAGGAGGTGAAACAGATCGACCTGTT